>NZ_CAXPXK010000034.1:0-46079 GCF_964221125.1 Alloalcanivorax sp. | reverse complement strand
CTTGCGGATATGGCTGTCGATGGTGCGGTCGGACACCACCCGGTGGTCGGAGTAGATCACGTCCATCAGCTGGTCGCGGGTCCAGATGCGCCCGGCCTGGCGGGACAACGCCGCCAGCAGCTCGAATTCGATCGCGGTGAGCGCCACCCGGGCGCCGTCGTGGACCGCCTCGAAACGGTGCCGGTCCAGGGTCAGGCCCCCTTCGGCCGGGGGCTGGGCGGCGTTACCGGCGCGGCGCAGCACCGCCTTGACCCGCGCCACCACTTCCCTGGGGCTGAACGGCTTGCAGATGTAGTCGTCGGCGCCGATCTCCAGGCCCAGCAGGCGGTCCACCTCTTCCACGCGGGCGGTGATCATCAGAATCGGCACTTGAGAGAAACGGCGGATCGCCTTGCACACTTCCATGCCGTCGCCGTCGGGCAGCATCAGGTCCAGCAGCACCGCGTCGAAATCACCGTCGCGCACGCGCTGCTCGGCCTCCACGGCGCTGCCGGTCTGCTCCGGCTCGAAATGGCTGTGGCGCAGATAGTCCGCCAGCAATTGCGCCAACCGGGGCTCATCCTCGACGATCAGAATTTTCGCCATGTTCCGTTCCTTTCATTCGCTGTGGAAGCCCACCTTGTGGGAGCAAGACTTGTGGGAGCGGGCCCCGCCCGCGAAAGGGTGGCTTATAAGCCACCCGGCAGGATTCCAGCGCCCTCTCTAACAGCGGTACAAACAGCCTCTCTGGAATCCTGCCGGGAGCTTCGCTCCCTTTCGCGGGCGAGGCCCGCTCCTACAATGGCAACCGCACCGTAATTCGAAGACCGCCCAGGGGGCTATGGTCCGCTTCCATCGTGCCGCCGTGCGCTTCGACGATGCGCCGGGCGATGGCCAGCCCCAGGCCGGCGCCGCCGGTCTGGCGGTTGCGCGAGCTTTCCACCCGGTAGAGGTGATCGAACAGTTTCGGCAGGGCGTCGTCGGGCACGCCGGGGGCGCTGTCGTTCAGGGTCAGGCGCCAGTCGTCGCCGTCGCGGCCCAGGGTAAGGTGCACCTCGCCGCCCTCGTCGGTGTACTTGAGGCTGTTCTGCAGCAGGTTGTCCAGCAGCTGGCGCAGGCGCACCGGGTCGCCGTTGACCCGCGCCGGGCTCAGGTCGGTGCGCAGGCGCACGCGACGGCGGCCGAACGCCGGGCGCACCGCGTCCACGGCGTCTTCGCAGAGCGTGTCCAGATCCAGCGCGGTGAAGTGGTAGCGCAGGTTGCCGGCGTCGGCCAGGGCCAGGTCATGCAGGTCGCTGACCAGATGGGTGAGCTGGCGTACCTCGGATTCCAGCGCCGCGATGGTCTCGTGGTTGAGCGGCCGCACGCCGTCGACCACCGCTTCCAGCTCACCCTGCAGCACCGACAGCGGCGTGCGCAGCTCGTGGGCGATGTCCGAAAACCAGCGCTGGCGGGCTTTCTGGCCCTGGTCCAGGCGCTCGCCCAGGCTGTCCACATGGCGGATCAGATCCCCCAGCTCGTCGCGGCGCCGGCTGCCCAGCCGGGTCTGGTAGTCGCCCTCGCGCAGCTTGCGGGTGTGGGCGCTCAGCGCCGTCACCGGCGCCACCAGGTGGCGCGCCAGCAGCCAGGACACCAGCAGCGACAGGGCCAGGCCCACCAGAGCCATCCAGCCGGCGAAATTGAGCTGGCGCTCCTGGAAGCGCCGGTCAAGCTTGTCGCGGATCGCTTCCTGGTCGGGGTAGGCCAGCCAGCCGACCAGATCGTTGTCGGTGCGGATCGGCACCAGGCGGCTGAACTGTTGCGTCGGCGGCGGGCCGATCAACGGGCGCCGGTCCGCCGTCAGCAGAGTCAGATGGCGGGGCGCGTCGCGGCGGTCCCGCTTGCCCGGCTCGGTGTCGGTGTTGCGGTCGCCGGCCAGCCAGTAGAGCCGGCCCAGCACCCGCGGGTCGCTGAGCAGGAAGTCCCAGCTGCCCCGTTGCGCGTACAGCACGCCCAGGTGGTCGGCCAGGCGCTCCACCTGGGCCTGCTGGCGCTCGTCGATGTACTTGCGCAGGCTCTGCTCGAACGCAAAGAAATAGAAACCGCTGGCGGCCACGATCAGCACCACGAAGGTGCCGAGAAAGGTGAGGAAAAGCTTGTTGCGTATGCCCATGGTCGGCAGGCGGTCCTCGCCAGAATAACGGAACCGCCAGTCTAAGCCCTGCCGGCCCCACGACCCAGCGCCTTGCACATTCTTTCAAAATCGCCTGTGGGAGCGGGCCCAGCCCGCGAAAGGCAAGCAAAGCTTGCCGGCAAAGGTGGCCCCGCGGGATTCCCGAGACCTCCCCTAATGGCAAACTTAAATATATATGACTGCCGGGTCTGTCTCCTTATTAAAATTAATGTGGAAGTTGATGTCAGGGTGATGTTAGGTTCTCGCGCACTAAAAAATTATAAAAAAGGGACAGATAAAATTGTTCCTACAATAAGGATTTCTTAAAAAATGGACGATTTTGATACAGAAAAAACGGGGAATCGGCACCTCTACGTTTACCGAAAGGAGGCCTGCAAATTCTGGTGGTGTGCACTGCCCTATGTCGACGAAAAGGGGCGTAAAAAGCAGTTCAGGAAGTGCTTCAGAGACAGCCGGTATCGGGATAAATACGCCGCCCTCGGGGCGGCTTTGGAGTGGCGGGATGCACAGTTGGGAGCACTCAAGCGTTGGGGCACTCTCGGGGCGCCGCCGAAGCTGAGACGTGTCTCCGTCAATGAACTGGGCAGCCTGAAACCTCAAGACAACAGCTTCGGCATCATCGGCATCACCGTCACGCGCCGCCAAAAACCCAAGGGCATCAACGTCTCGGTGACCGCGCAGCGCGGGCAAAAGAAATGGTTTTCCATGCGCCGGCACGGCGCGTTCGAAGCGTTCCGGCTGGGCGTGCGTCAACGCTGCGAATGGATACAGGTGCCGGTGCCCAGCGACGAAGAGCTACGCCGCCGTTTCCAGCACTGGCTAGAGAATAATTACCGGTTTCTGGAAGAGTATGACATTTCCGCGTAAAGACCCGAAGATAGAAAAGCGCATGTTCCATCATGACATCATGTTCCGGAACGCGGGGAGGCTGCCAAAGTCTTTTAGCTATAAAGATCTTCTTGATCTTGCGAGCTTTTCGATACCTGGTATCTCGGCTCCCGGTAAGACATTCTCTTGTCTGCGCTTTATTCAGAAGTTCTGCAGTGACAGTGCAGGTGGCCACGACCGGTTTTACCAGCTCAAGGATCCTCGCCGTTACGACAGGCTCGCCGATCTCAAACAATGCGTTTTCCATCTGACCGAGTCTAAAAGCGCGGTTCTTCGCCAAGCAATGAAGGTGGAAGGCGAGGAGTTTGAAGAGGATTTATTTCACTTTCTAGCTTTGCATTTGGAAGCCTGTAATTCGGAGTACTTCTGGCGTTTCAGTCTGAGGCAAAAGTATCAATGGCTCCATGACCGGCATGGCACCGGTGTTTCGCTATCCGATGCCACGCATACTCTTTCAGTGGCCGGCAACGAGTTAGCCCTGGCGCTGGATCAGGAAGACGAGGACCGTTGTTTGGCCGCTGTATCGGCGATCATGGACTGGGCAAGGGTTTATTACCCAGTCGGCCTGAGAAGGCACAATAAACCTACCGTTGAGAAACTTTATGAGTCGCGGTCCTTGCTTAGAGTGATAAGAGAGCATGTTGCTCTTTTGAAAGTCGGTGACCATGAAGGAGTCATCTATATGAACTCCGGCTGGTCTAAGGTATGGGGCTGCCTTATACTCGATATGATGATGATGGACAGCCGCGTTTCTTATTCGCTTGGTCGAATTTTCCAGGCGTACAGCTGGGAAGCAAAGCTGGATCTGCATTTCCTATGTGAACGGGTAGGGTTTTACCAGGTCGGCTTCCCGGGGCGTACGGTTGATGGCATACCAAAAATTGATAAACGCCCGGAGGTCTGGGCGCTGTCGGCGATTAATATGTCCCGTTTTTTGCTGGATTTTTTAGAGTATTGCAGGAGGAATAACCGCCTGATTCTTAATGGCTATCCGTTTAGTTTGAGAGGCCTCGAAGCAAAATTGTTCATGATGGGTGGTAGCTACGTTGTGGGAGCGGGCCCTGCCCGCGAAAGGGAGCGAAGCTCCCGGTAGGATCCCAGAGGCCTTTGTAACGGTGGTGCTAACAACGCTTCTGGTATCCCTGCCGGGTGGCTATAAGCCACCCTTTCGCGGGCAAGGCCCGCTCCCACAAGGCCGTTAACGATCCTGGCGACGCACCCATTGCGGCTCATCGGTGCCGGTACGCAGGTTGATGGCGCGGGCCATCACGAACAGCAGATCGCCGACGCGGTTGAGCACGGCGCGGCTGACCGGGTTGACCTGGTCGTCGTCGCCGACCGCGATCAGGTCCCGTTCGGCGCGCCGGGCCACGGTGCGGCAGTGATGGCACCAGGCGGCGTCGGGATGACCGCCGGGCAGCACGAATTCCTTGAGCGGCGCCAGTTCCGCGTTGAGCATGTCGGCCTGGGATTCCACTTCCACCAGATCGTCGTCAGTGAGGGTGACGGTGCCGGGCACCGCCAGTTCGCCGCCCAGATCGAACAGCAGGTGCTGGACCCGCTCCAGCAACGCGTCCAGATCGTCGTCCAGGGCCCGGGCGCGCAGCACGCCCAGGCCGCTGTTCAGCTCGTCCAGCGCACCCAGGGCCTGGATGCGCGGATGATCCTTGGCGATCCGGCTGCCGTCGGCCAGGCCGGTGCGGCCGTCGTCGCCGCTGCGTGTGATCACCCGGTTGATGCGGGTTTTGTCGTCCTTGCCGTCGCTCATGGTCAGAATTCCATTCCCAGGCTTACCCGGTAGTGCCGTTCCGGCAGGGGGTAGGCGTTATAACTGAGGTTGTTGGTGGCTTTGACGCCGTAATCCGCCGCCAGTTCATCCTCCAGGTTATAGGCCCCGATGCGCAAGTAAGCATTTTGGTAGCGGGCGGTGGCCTCCAGGTCGGTCATCCGGTAGCTGTCGATCTGCTGGAAGTCGTTGGGCTGGTCGTTGTCGAAGCGGCGCTTGCCCACGTAGCGGTGCGCCAGGGACAGCTCCAGCCAGGGCAGCGCCTGCCAGTTGGCCTGGGCGTAGAACAGCTGGCGCGACACCAGCGGCACGTCGTTGCCTTCCCATTCGCCCTCGTCGAACTCGGCCCGTTGCAGGGTGCCGTTGAGCACCAGGGTGAGGTCGCGGTCCAGCCGCCAGCGGCTGTTCAGGCTCACGCCACGGCGCAGGGTGCGGTCTTCCAGGTTGACGTTGGACCCGAAGCCGCCGGCATAAGGATTGAAGACGATTTCATTGTCGAAGCGCCCCTGCCAGGCGGTCAGCGTGGAGGTCTGGATACCTTTTTGCCAGCTGGCGCCCAGGGTGTACTGCTCGCCGGTTTGCGGCTCCAGCAGTTCGTCGTCCGGGGTGATTTCGTCAGCGTTGACGATGCGCACGCTGCGCTGGGCACCGGCGAACACGTCCAGGCCGCCGTCGAAGTGGTAGCGCACGCCGCCTTCGTACATCTCCGCGTCCTGGCTGTCCTCGCCCTCGCCGGCGCCGAAGCCGGTGGTTTCCGTCTCGGTGTCCACGTCCAGGCGACGCGCGCCCAGGGTGAAGGACCAGCGGTCCAGGGTCATCACATCGTGGAAATACCAGGCGGTTTGCCGCTGGTCCACGTCCTTGGTGCTGGTGGGGTCACCGATGCGCGATTTCTCGCCGGCACTGCGGTTTTCCAGGCGGTAGTCGTACAAATCCCAGCCCACCGTGGTGTTGTGGGTCAGGCCGGCGGTCCGGAACTGGCTGGTAAAGCGCGGGTTGACGCTGTAGCTGTCCACGTCGGTTTCACCGTAGGTGGAGAAGCCCGGGAAGTAGAAGAAGTAGCTCTGCTCCTTGCGGCGGCCGGAGAAATCCAGGTGCAGGCGGCTGTGATCGCCGATGCGCGCGTTCATGCCGGGCATCACCGTGATGGTGTCCTGATCCGCCCAGTCATAGGGGGTGGCGGCGCCTTCCGGATCGTTCTCGAACTGGTTCTCGCCGGTGGCCAGGTTGACGGTGCGGCCGCCGGGCAGGTCCAGGTTCTGGCGCTCGCCGGTGGCGGTCAGGTAGAAGGTCAGATCGTCGCGGCGGGTGCGCAGGTCGGCGAAGGCGTTGCGCTGCTGCAGGTCGTTGTTCTCCCGGTAGCCGTCACTGTGCAGGGCCTGCACCGAGGCGGCGGCGCTGGTGTGGTTGTCGCCGCCGCCTTCGTCCTGATGGTGGCCGGTGGCCCACAGGCCGCCGCCGGTGGTGCTGAAGCTGCCGCCGGTGACTTCCACGCCGGCCTGGTTCCGGTAGCGCTCGCGGGTGACGATGTTGACCGCGCCGCCGACCACGCCGTTGCCGTACAGCGCCGCGCCGGCGCCGGGCAGCACTTCGATGCGCTCGATCGCCGCCAGCGGGATCGAGGCGATGTCCGGGCCGGACAGGTCCACGTTGCTGTAGCGGCGACCGTTGAGCAGCACCAGGGTGTTGGAGGTGGCGTTGGCGCCGAAGCCCTGCATATCAATGGTGGCGCGGGCGCCGTTGATGCCGAAATTGCGACGCACCTGGACGCCGCCCAGGGTGTCCAGCACGTCCGCCAGATTGTTGGCGGGCATTGCCTCGATGGTGTCGCGGTCCAGGATCAGGGTGCCGGTGGGCAGTTCCCGCGCCACGCTGGCGGTGCGCGAGCCGGTGACTTCCACCGGGGCGAGTGTGTTGTCGGCCTGGGTCACAGGCACGTACAGGCAAGCCGTGGCCAGAGCCAGCTTTACAGCGGCGGCCACCTTAAGGGGGTGGGTATGCATAGTATTGTCCTCCCGATGCACCCTCCGTACATGGGGTGCGCCCCGGCCGTGGTCGGCGGGGGCGCGCCAGTGGCGACAGGCCGGTCTCCGGGCTCGAGGGGTGACGCCGTTACCGCCTTCCCAGGACGTGCCTGGTGGCGTTGTGGTAACGGCTACCTCATACCGTTGCGGGGGCAGCGCCGGCCTTTCACCGGCTTCCCGTACACCTGAAGCGGTGGCAAACATAGAGCAACGCCGGCCCCGGCACAACTTTCGCGGGCGGGGCCCCCCTACAAATGCCTCCCTTCAGGGATGGCGGGCTTTGACCGCCGCGACGAGGCGGCGGTGGGCCGGCAGGTCGAGGCCGAGGACGTCGGCCTGGCGCAGCAGCCAGCCGTTGATGGCGTCGATTTCGGTGACGGCGCCGGCCTGCATGTCGGCGCGCATGGAGGAGGTGTTGCCGGCGGTGGCTTCGGCCAGCGCGCGGACGCCGGGCAGGGAGTCGCCGGGCCAGGTGGGGTCCAGGGCGGTGAGCACCCGGTCCGCTTCGCGGGCCAGTTGTTCGGCCTCGGCGGCCAGCGCCGGGTCCTCGAAGATGTGCCCGTTGGCCACGTCGTGCAGGCCGGTGAGCGGGTTGATCACCGCGTTGCCGACCAGCTTGCGCCACTGGCGGTGGCGGAAATCGTCGGGCCAGTGCAGCTTCGGCCAGTGTCGGGCCAGGGGGCCGAACCAGGCCGGAGGCTCAGCGGCCGCCGGACCGCCGGGCGCGACGCTTTCTCCCATCCAGGTGTCATTCTCGGCGACCACACGGTGGGCGTCGCCGTCGCGCTTCACCGCCGAGGCGCTGACCACTTCAACCCTGCGCGCGCCGGCGGGCAGCAGCCCGTCCAGGCTGCCCAGGCCGTTCTGCAGCCGCAGCACGGTGGCGTCCGCCGCCAGCGGCAGCCCGCCCAGCGCCGCCGTCGAAAACGGCGCCTTGCAGGCCATCACCAGCCGCCGGATGGGGGCTGGTCTTGTAGGAGCGGGCCCTGCCCGCGAAAGGCCGGCAGAGCCGGCCGGCGGGATACCAGAGACGTTGTTGGTGCTGTCGTTAGAGCGGGCTCTGGGATGCTGCCGGGGCTTCGCCCCTTTCGCGGGCGGGGCCCGCTCGCACAAAAGCTCCGTTTCGTGGGCCACAAGTGGCTCGCACAAGAGTTGCAGTCGCACCCTGTCCCCGTCCGGGAGAATCAGAGTGCGTTCAAGGGTCGGCGCGTCGTCGCGGCGCAGGGCGATGACGGTTAAGCCGGCGCGCTGCAGGTAGTGGGCGGCGAGCAGGCCCATGTTGCCGGCGCCCAGCAGGTACCAGGGTTCGGCGTGGTCGGGGGAGGCTGGCGTGGTCATGGCGCTATGCTAGGCGCGCCGGCGGCCGGCCACAATCGCGGCGTGGCGTCCGGGGTGGCGGCGGTTGTTAAATGTTCCCGGGCCCGTGTTGTGCTGTGCCGCGCAAACCGGGACTATGTTCGCTTTCGCCGACCGATCCGAATAAGTACGGGAAAGCCATGCCTCCCCTGAGCGATACGTTCCGCACCGCCTGGCAGCTCTACAGCCACCCCCGCGTGGTGGTGATGCTGTTCCTGGGGTTCTCCGCGGGGCTGCCCTACCTGCTGGTGTTCTCCACCCTGTCCGCCTGGCTGGCGGACGCGGACGTGGACCGGGCCGCCATCGGCTATTTCAGTTGGGTGGGCATCATGTTTTCCATCAAGGTGTTCTGGGCGCCGGTGGTGGACCGGCTCAAGCTGCCGCTGCTGAACCGCCTGTTCGGCCAGCGGCGCGGCTGGCTGCTGCTGGCCCAGGTGGGCATCGCGTTGTCGCTGGCGGCGATGGCGCTGGTGGAGCCGGTGGGCCACCTGGAGCGCTTCGCCCAGCTGGCACTGCTGGTGGCGTTCTGCTCCGCCACCCAGGACATCTGCATCGACGCCTACCGCATCGATTCCGCCGACGAGTCCTTCCAGGGCGCCATGGCGGCCACCTACATCTTCGGCTACCGCACCGCCATGCTGGTGGCCGGCGCCGGGGCTTTCTATATCGCCAGCTACGACTCCTGGAACGGCGCCTACCACGCCATGGCCTGGCTGATGGGCGTGGGCATCGTCACCACCCTGATTATCCGCGAGCCGAACACGCCGCCCCGGGAAAGCTTTGGGCGCGACCCGAAACAGTGGCTGGAAACCGCGCTGATCGCCCCGTTCCGGGACTTCTTCGGCCGCTACGGGCGGATCGCCCTGGGCCTGCTGGCGCTGGTAGCGATCTACCGGATCAGCGACATCACCATGGGCGTGATGGCCAACCCTTTCTACCTGGACATCGGCTACACCAAGAACGAGATCGCCACCGTGGCCAAGTTCTTCGGCTTCTTCATGACCATGCTGGGCTCCGCCGTGGGCGGGCTGGCGGTGCTGCGCCACGGCCTGGGCCGCTCCCTGCTGGTGGGGGCCGTGGGGGTGGCGCTGACCAACCTGCTGTTCGCGGTGATGGCCACCTATTCGCCGGTCACCGAGGTGCCGGTGGACCCGGAGCAGGTGCGCTGGGTGTCACTGGCCTGGCTGGCGGCGGTGATCAGCGCCGACAACCTGTTCGGCGGCTTCGCCAACGTGGCGCTGATCGCCTTTATGTCGAGTCTCACCAACCGCAACTTCAGCGCCACGCAGTACGCCCTGTTCAGCTCGCTGATGACCCTGCCCGGCAAGTTCATCGGCGGCTTCTCCGGCGAGGTGGTGGAAGCGTCCGGCTACACGGTGTTCTTCAACTACGCCGCGCTGCTCGGCGTGCCGGCCATCCTGCTGACGATCTGGTGGTTGCGGCGGCGTGACGACACCGCCGGGCGCTAGGGCTGCCAGAAACAGGATTTGGGAACGCGTGCGCCCAGTACGGTGACGCCCTCGTCGGTCAACCGCTGGATCTGGATCTCGCCGCTGGGCGTGCCGGCCAGCGGCAGCACGCCGTCGCCGCGGATGACCCGGTGCCAGGGCAGGGCGGAGCCTTCCGGCAGCCGCCCCATCAGACGCCCCACGAAGCGGGCATGGCGGGGGTAGCCGGCCTGCCGTGCGACCTGCCCGTAGCTGGCCACGCAACCGGCCGGGATGGCGCCGACGATCTGATACACCGCGTCCGTGAATTCTTGGTTCATGAGACTAGCTTCAGGCTTCAAGTCGCAAGCTACAAGCCGATGGATTGTGGGAGCGGGCCCCGCCCGCGAAAGGGCGCGAAGCGCCCGGCAGGATGCCAGAGACCTAAAAAGCGGAACACCATCGGCGTCTCTGGTATCCCGCCGGCCGGCTTTGCCGGCCTTTCGCGAGCAGGCTCGCTCCCACAGTCCTTTGGCCCCGGCACGTCTAGCGGAGGCCGCCGTCGGTTTCGATCACGCGGCCGGTGAAGTAGTCGTTCTCGAAGATGAACTGCACCGAGCGGGCGATGTGCTCCGGCTCGCCGAGCCGTTTCAGCGGCACCGAGCTCACCAGCCGGTCGCGGGCCTCGGGCTTCATGGCGGCGATCATATCGGTGTTGATGGTGCCGGGCGCCACCACGCCGGTGCGGATGTTGAAGCGCGCCAGCTCCCGCGCCCAGACCTCGGCCATGGCCACCACGCCGGCCTTGGCGGCGGCGTAGTTGGTCTGCCCGAAGCTGCCCTGGCGGGCGATCGAGGAGATGTTGACGATCACGCCTTCCTCGACGCCGCTCTCCAGCATGCAGCGGGCCGCCTCGCGGCCGCACAGGAACACCCCGGTCAGGTTCACATCGATCACCGCCTGCCACTGCTGCAGGCTCATGGACGATTGCAGCTCGCCGTCCTTGAACTTGACCAGCAGGCCGTCACGGGTGATGCCGGCGTTGTTGACCAGGCCGTGCAGGGCACCGAAGTCCGCCACCACGCCGTCGAACAGGGCGGTGACCTCGTCTTCCCGGGCGACATTGGCCAGGTAGCTCTTGGCTTCGCCGCCGGCGCGCTCACAGCGGGCCACGGTGTCGCGCAGGTCGTCCTCGTTGAGATCCACGCAGGCGATGCGCGCGCCGCGGCTCGCCAGGCTCACCGCGATACCGCGCCCCAGGCCCCGGCCGGCGCCGGTGACTACCACTACTTTGTCCTTCAAATCCATCGGTCGCTCCTCGTCAAACGAAAAGCCAGAGTATGCCCAGGGCCAACCGGCGGGCCAATGACCAAAAACATAGCCGCGGGCTACAAGCTGCAGGCAGGCCGTGTCGGCGGGTGGGCCGAGGGTGGCTGGCGCCACCCGATACAGGATGCAGGATTCAGGATACAGGGGAAGGCTCTGGAGTGGGCGGACCGGCTTGCGTATTAGCACGACGCCGGTTGCCAAGACGCAAGGGCGCGGAGTGAAGGACTTTCCGACCCACCGATCTTCCCGCCGCGCTGTATCCTGCATCCTGAATCCTGTATCGCGGCTCATGGCACGGCCTCTCTGCCAGCACGGCCAGCCTGCCGCTTGAAGCTTGAAGCTTGAGGCTTGCAGCTTGAGGCTTGCAGCTTGAAACGGGCCCCGTCGCCCCCATCTCGCGGGACACGGTGACGAAACAGATTTCGTCACCCACCTATTGACTGCCGTGAAGCGGTAACTATGATTAGCACTCGACTCGTGAGAGTGCTAATTCCGGTTTGCGGGGCCAGGCCCCGGTGACCTTAGAGCCAACTTGGAGAATGGAGACCATGAAAATTCGTCCTTTGCATGATCGCGTGCTGGTGCGCCGCGAGGAGGAAGAGACCAAAACCGCCGGTGGCATCGTGCTGCCCGGTTCCGCCGCCGAGAAGCCGTCCCGTGGCGAAGTGATCGCCGTCGGCAACGGCAAGATCCAGGAGAACGGTGACGTTCGCGCCCTGGACGTGAAGGCCGGCGACAAAGTGATTTTCGGTCAGTACTCCGGCAACACCGTGAAAGTGGACGGTGAAGAGCTTCTGATCATGAGCGAAGCCGAGATTCTTGCCGTCATCGAAGGTTGAGAATTAACAGGGAATACAGGCTCCGGGTTCCGGTGCCGAGAATACTGCAGAGGTATTGAATAATGGCTAAAGAAGTATTGTTCCGCGACAAGGGTCGTCAAAAAATGGTCAAGGGTGTTAACACCCTGGCCGACGCGGTCAAAGTGACCCTGGGCCCGAAAGGCCGCAACGTGGTGCTGGAGAAATCCTTCGGCGCGCCGCTGATCACCAAGGACGGCGTGACCGTCGCCAAGGAAATCGAGCTGGAAGACAAGTTCGAGAACATGGGCGCGCAGATGGTCAAGGAAGTCGCTTCCAAGGCCAACGACGAAGCCGGTGACGGCACCACCACCGCCACCGTACTGGCCCAGTCCATCGTCAACGAAGGCCTGAAAGCCGTGGCCGCCGGCATGAACCCGATGGATCTCAAGCGTGGCATCGACAAGGCCACCGACGCCATCGTCGAAGAGATCAAGAAGCTGTCCACCCCGTGTGACACCACCAAGAGCATCGAGCAGGTGGGCACCATCTCCGCCAACTCCGACAAGTCCGTGGGTGAGATCATCGCCCAGGCCATGGAGAAGGTCGGCCAGGAAGGCGTGATCACCGTGGAAGAAGGCCAGTCCCTGGTCAACGAGCTGGAAGTCGTGGAAGGCATGCAGTTCGACCGCGGTTACCTGAGCCCGTACTTCATCAACAACCAGGAAAAGATGCAGGTGGAGCTGGAAGACCCCTACATCCTGCTGGTTGACAAGAAGATCTCCAACATCCGCGAGCTGCTGCCGGTTCTCGAGAACGTGGCCAAGGCAGGCAAGCCGCTGATGATCATCGCCGAGGACATCGAAGGCGAAGCGCTGGCCACCCTGGTGGTCAACAACATGCGCGGCATCATCAAGTGCGCCGCCGTGAAAGCGCCCGGCTTCGGCGACCGCCGTAAAGCCATGCTGCAGGATCTGGCGATCCTCAGCGGCGGCACCGTGATTTCCGAGGAAGTCGGCCTGAGCCTGGAAAACGTGGCCCTGGAAGACCTGGGTTCCGCCAAGAAGGTGAATATCGACAAGGAAAACACCACCGTGGTCGGCGGCAAGGGCGAGCAGGCGGACATCGACGCCCGTGTGGAGCAGATCCGCAAGGAAATCGAGAACTCCTCCTCCGACTACGACAAGGAGAAGCTCCAGGAACGCGTGGCCAAGCTGGCCGGCGGCGTGGCCGTGATCAAGATCGGCGCCGCCACCGAAATGGAGATGAAAGAGAAGAAAGCCCGCGTCGACGACGCCCTGCACGCCACCCGTGCGGCCGTTGAAGAAGGCGTGGTGCCCGGCGGCGGTGTCGCCCTGGTGCGTGCCCTGGCCAACATCGGCGCGCTCAAAGGCGACAACGAAGAGCAGAACGCCGGTATCGCTCTGATCATCCGCGCACTGGAATCTCCGCTGCGTCAGATCGTCTACAACGCCGGCGGTGAGCCGTCCGTTGTGGTTCAGGAAGTACGCAACGGCAGCGGCAACTTCGGTTACAACGCCGCCACCGGTGAGTACGGTGACATGATCGAGATGGGCATCCTGGACCCGGCCAAAGTGACCCGGTCCGCCCTGCAGGCCGCCGCGTCCGTGGCCGGTCTGATGATCACCACCGAAGCCATGATCGCCGACAAGCCGGAAGAAAACGCCGGCGGTGGCGCCCCGGATATGGGCGGCATGGGCGGTATGGGTGGCATGGGCGGCATGATGTAAATCAGCCGGTCCCACGACCTCCCAAAAGCCCCGGCGGGTTCTCCCGCCGGGGCTTTTTTATGTGCGAGCGGGCCCAGCCCGCTAAAGGGCGCTCTTGTGCGAGCGGGCCTCGCCCGCGAAAGGGAGCGAAGCTCCCGGCAGGATCCCAGAGACCTTCCTAACAGCAGCACAAACAGCGTCTCTGGTATCCCGCCGGGTGGCTAAAAGCCACCCTTTCGCGGGCAGGCCCGCTCCCACAAGGCAAGACCTGGCCTCTGAGTTCACTTATCCTGCCACGATGCAAACTCGCGATCCCAAACTCCTTCCTCACGCCTTGGCGTTCATCGCCGTCGTTCTGGCATTGGGCCTGGCCCACCAGTGGGTGAACCCCTGGCTGCGCTACGACCGCGCCGCCGTGGCCGGCGGCGAGGTCTGGCGTCTGGTCACCGCGCATCTGGTGCACCTGAATCTCTGGCATGCGCTGCTCAATCTGGGCGGCCTGGTCCTGATTCTGTTTTTCTTCCGCGACCTGCTGGACCGGCGGCGGTTCTGGCTGTGGTTCGCGGTGAGCGCGCCGCTGGTGGGCGCGGTGTTCTTCGTGCTGGATCGGGATCTGGGCTGGTACGTGGGGCTGTCGGGGCTGCTGCAGGGGCTGCTGGTGCTCTGTCTGGTGATCGGCTGGCGCGGCAATCCGGTGCTGCACAGCCTGGTGCTGGCGGTGGTGGCCGGTCGCCTGGTGTGGGAGCAGCTGCCCGGCTACGACGTGGACTATCTGCGCGCCTGGATCAACGGGCGCGTGTACGTAAACGCCCATTTGTACGGCGCGCTCAGCGGCGCGCTGCTGGCCGTGGCCATGCTGCTGGTCGCTGGCCGCCGGCGCACAACCCTCGGACGGCGCTCGGACATTTGCTAAGCTGTACGGCCGGCCGCACAGGACACCACCATGAATGAAGCGCAGCGTCAGAGTTATCTCCGCGCCCTGGGTTTGACGCCCTGGGTGGCGCGCACGACGCTGCCCGGCGCGGCGCCGTCCGAGCCGCTGGACTGGGCCGCCGAGACCGACGCCGGGAAAAGCCTGGCGGCGGCGCCGGTGGAAGCCACGCCGGTGCGAACCGCGCCGGGCGTGGGCGACGCCGAGCAGCCCGCCAGGGAGACCGCGGCGGCCGGTGCCGCGGCGGCGGACACTAGCGCCGAGGCACCGGCACGCCGGGCCCCGGCGCCCCGTGACAGCGTCGCCGAGACGCCGGCCCGGGCGCCCGCCCCGGATAACGCGGCGGGCCTGACCTTCACCCTGGAGGCGCATCTGGCCGGCGATACCTGGGTGGTGTTCCAGCAGGAAGACCCCCAGGCGCCGGAGCTGGGCCGCTACACCGGCGCCCTGGCCGCCTCCCTGCTGACCGTGTTCGGCGCCGCCCCGGAGCGCCCGCGCCGCTTCTATTGCCCGCTCACCAAGCAGCCCATGAGCGCCGGCGAGGCCGCCCAGGCGCTGACCGCTTTCTTTGCCGGGTTGAGCCGCCAGCACGGTGGCCGTCGGGCGTTGTTCTGCGTGGACCACAGTCTGGCCACGGCGGTGCTGGGCGGCGAGCGCTTCCAGGCGGTGAAGCTGGGCGAGATGCCGGCGCTGGCGGTGGACAGCCTGCAGGAAATGCTCGACCGGCCGGCGCTGGCCAAGAAACGCAGTTGGCAGGCGATGGTAGCGCACGGCTTCGCCGGGTCGCGTGGATGACGGTGGGGCCGGACGGCGCCCGCATGCGGGCCATGACCAGCGCGGATCTGCCGGCGGTGCTGGCGATCGAAAACGCCAGCCAGCCCACCCCCTGGAGCGAAGGTAATTTCCGCGACTGTCTGCAGGGGGCCTACCGTTGCCGGGTGGCCGCCGTGGACGGCGAGCCGGTGGGCTTCATGATTCTTTCCAGCGTGCTCGACGAACGCCATCTGCTGAACGTGGCGGTGGCCCCGGCGCGCCAGCGCCGCGGCCTGGCCCTATGGATGCTGGAGGACGAGCTCGACGAGGCGCGCACCGCCTCCATGTCGGTGATGTACCTGGAGGTGCGCGCCGGCAACGACGGCGCCCAGAGCCTCTACCGGCGCCTGGGCTTCGTGGAGAACGGCCGCCGCAAGGGCTACTATCGGGCCGGCGCCGGCCGTGAGGACGCGGTGCTGATGATGCTGGAGTTGCTTGGGCATAAATAGCGGAGAGGGCTCTGGTATCCTGCCGGTCGCTGCGCGACCTTTCGCGGGCGGGGCCCGCTCCCACAAAGTGCTATGAATCGGGGCCGGTTGGGGTTTCTGGTTGGGCTACGCGCCAGCCTTCCTCGGTGCGTTCCAGCATCAGGCGGCGCTCCTGTTCGAAGTTATCGCCTTCCTCGAAGTTGCCGAATTCCACCCGGACCGCCGCCAGGGCCATGACCATGGCGAACCGGTCCATGGCGTCCCGTTCCTCGTCGCGTTTTACCGCCTTGCTGTACTCGGACAGGTCGTGCTGCGCTTCCATGGTGTAGCGCACGTCCAGGGCGACGTGGTCGTCGTCTTCCGGGTAACGGCCGGCGGTTTCCACCTCGGTGACCTGGAACAGCTCATCAAGATGGGCCTGCTTGAGTTCCTGATTCAGGGCGTCGCGGATCACGCCGTCGTCGGGGGTGTCGCTGCAGGCCGCCAGCAGGGCGAGAAGCAACAGGGCGGGGGCCAGGTAAAAGGCGCGCATGGGATCATCCTTGTTGTGATTGTCGGTGTGTTGATCGCATTCCGTGCGACGAACTCTACCATGACCGCAACGCTTAGTCCTGATACCCCATGGCCTGCTGCACCTGGCGGGCCCAGGCGGTGCTGTGGCGGTAGGCCACTTCGTAGTAGGCGCGCTCGCTGAGCAGCGAGAGCGCGTCGAAACGCCCGGCCTCATAGGCTTCCACCTCGGTGAGCACCGCGCCCAGCGGGCCGCGGCGTTCCAGCAACGCGCTTTTCACGTCCTGGCTGAGCGGCACCTGTTGCATCAGTTCCGGCATGGCGATGTCCATCAGGGCATCCAGCTGGGACAGCAGGCCAACGATAAAATGGTTCACCGAGGTGCTTTGCTGGCCGCCTTCCTGGTCGCTGAGCTCCGCCAGCACTTCACACATGCGCCCGCGTATCAGCATGCCCCGGGTGAGGGCCTCCGGTTTGTGCATCTCGCCGTCGATCAGGAACAGGTTGGCCCAGCGTTTGATTTCCTCCAGGCCGAGCAGGGCGATGGCGTCGGACAGGGAGTTCACTTCCCGGCGCAGGCCCATGGCGGCGGAGTTGACGGTTTTCAGCAGGCGGTAGGTGAGGCCGGCGTCCTTGATGGCGATCTCTTCCAGCCGCGCCGGCGAGGCGTCCGGGCTGTGCAGCTCGGTGAGCAGTTGCAGCAGCAGCAGCTTGTTGCCGGCGATCTTCTTGCCTTTCACCGGCGATGGCGTGCTCAGGAAATCGCCTTGGTAATAGTCGAAGCCCAGTTCCATGCATTGCTGGAACCGGGTGCGGTCGGCGATCTGGTCGGCGAGCAGTTCAACGCCGTGGCCGCGCAGTTTTTCCGAGGTGCGCCGCAGGCTGTCGGCGTCGCTGTCGCGGACGTCGATCTTGACGATGTGGACGATATCCAGCAGCACGTCCTGTTCGTCGTCGCCCGGGTCATAGCCGTCCATGGCCAGCCGGTAGCCGCGCCGCGCCAGCGCCTTGAGGCGGTCCACCAGCTCCGAGGTGAGCATCAGGTTGTTGGGAATTTCCAGAATGTACTGCTTCTTCGGCAGGTTGGGCAGCTCCGGCGCCATCAGCACTTCGTCGGTAACCTTCAGAAAGCTGGGGACCGAGCGGGTCTTGCCGCCCTGGAAGACGTGGGTGTAGGTGCCCAGGATCACGGTGTTGGTGGCTTCGATGTCGGACAGCGACGCGCCCTCGGCGGGCTTTTCCCCGTGCAACAGCAACTGGAACGCGGCCACGTCCTGGTTGCGGGTGTACACCGGCCGGCAGGCCAGTATCACGTCGAGCTTGTCTTCCGCCTCGATGGCGTCCCGTGCTCTGGTCACTCTTGGGGCTCCCCCTTTGCTGGCGTTTCAGACGCGGCTGCTGACATGGCCGCCGGCGGCACGGGCCTGGCCGTCGGGTCCGTACAGGCCCTTGCCGGCGGCTTCCTCGATGAAGTTGAGCATTCGCTGGTTGTGCTCCAGACGGATGCCGATCAGCACGCCGTTGGTGCGGTTCAGGCGCGCGGCCTGATCGGCGCGTTCACGGATCGACGCCCACAGGGCGGTGCAGCCGGCGTCGGCCGCGGCCCGGGCGTCGCCGGCGCGGTCGTCGTCGTAGCCGAGCCGCCGCTGCACCTGGCGGCGCTGGGTCTCGAAGCGCTCCAGCGCCTGGAATTGTTCCTGCTTGGCCTGCGCCACCCGGGCCAGGCCGTCACCGTCGACGGCGCCGTCGCCCAGCAACCGCCGCTCGTCGTCAAGCAGGTCGATCAGGGTGTCCAGGCGCGCCCGATGGCGCTCCAGGTGCTCCGCCAGGCTCATTGCGAGTCCGCGTCCAGCAGGTCGCGGACGCTGGCGATCAGGCCGTCGGCGATCTTGTCGGCGCGGATTTCCAGGCGCCCCTCGGAGATCGCCTGGCGAATCTCGTCGACCCGCGCGGTGTCGATGTCCTGGCCGCTGTCGGCGGCGGGCTGGCGCAGATGGGCCACCTCGCCGGCCGTCGCGTTGCCGCCTTGCTTGGGCGCCTCGGTGGAAACCTTGTCGCCGCCTTTGCCCTGATTCACCGTGCCCGGCTGGGTCAGGGGGGAAATGTTGTCAATTTTCAAGGGAAGCCCTCCGTCACGCGTTCATCCCGGTTATCGGCAGCGCCGGGAAAACCTTTAATACTTAAAACATCACCCGGGCGCGGCCCGGACCGGTGACCTGTGCGGTCACCACTTCCCGGTTGGAAAGGCGCACCCGCACCCGGCCGCCCAGGGCGCCGTCGTCCAGGGCGTGCCCCTCGCGGCTGATGCGGAAACCCTCGCCGCCGGCCACCAGGGTGACCGCCTGGCGGCGCTCCACCAGGGCCGGCTTGCGCAGTTGATGGCTCTGTATCACGGTGCCGGCGGGCAGTGGCCGGGCGGCCTCCTGGCCGACGATCCGGTCCCGCTCCAGTACCGCGTTGGCGGGCAGGCGGCTCAGGTCGCCCTGTTCGGCGCTGAGCATGCCGGCGCGGATCGGCGTGCCCGCCGGCAGTTCGCCGGCACTGACCCAGTAACGCCCGGTGACGGTCACCCGGGCCTGCATATAGCGCACGCGGCGCTGTTGCTCGCCGCAGCGCACCCCCACGGAGACCCGGCCCCAGGGCTTCTGGCCGCGGCCCGGCATGAACACTTCCGGGGCCACGCAGGGCGGCAGGTGGGCGCTCGGTGCCCGGACCTCCACGGCGACGCTGTCGCCGAGCCCGCCGGCCCGTTCCAGCAGAAAGGCGCGCACCGCGCCGACCGCCGGCGCTTCGGCCGCGTCCGCCGCCGGCTGGCCGGCAGCGGCCCCGGCCGGCGCCATGGCGAGCAGCGCCAGCGATACGACGAACCGTGCAATGTGATGGAACAGGGGGCCTGGCATAGGGCGCCTCGGGGTAACGGGTTTTTCCAGTCAGGTCCTTATTCTAGGTAACCGGCCGCCGGGTGAATAAACGAATTGGAATCAAAATGGTGGCCTGTTTGTGCCTTTGACCTGACCGCGCGGGTATTAATCTCCACTCTGACCTACAAGCCATTGGAGCTTCGGCATGATTGACCGACTGGCCGCCGCCCTGCAATTCGACCAGGAAGCACTGAACCTGCGCCACCAGCGCCAGCAGGTTCTGGCCAACAACATCGCCAACGCGGACACGCCCAACTTCAAGGCGCGGGATTTTGATTTCGCCAGTGAATTGTCCCGCGCCATGGACAGCGGCCGGCCGGCCGGGGGTGGGCTGTCGTTGTCCACCACCGCCGCCGGGCACATCGCCGGCGGCAGCGGCTCGGCGCCGGTCGGCGACCTGCTTTACCGGGTACCGGACCAACCCAGCCTGGACGGCAACACCGTGAACATGGACGTGGAGCGCACCCGCTTCGCCGACAACTCGGTGCGTTACCAGGCGGCGCTGACCATGCTCAACGGCCGCATCCAGGGCCTCAAGTCCGCCATGCAGCCTGAATAGGAATTGAACCATGTCGATGTTTTCGATTTTTGAGATTTCCGGTTCGGCGATGACGGCGCAGTCGCAACGCATGAACGTCACCGCCAGCAATATGGCCAACGCCGACAGCGTCGCCGGCCCCGACGGCGAGGCCTACCGCGCCAAGCAGGTGATGTTCGAGGCGCGCGGCCAGAACGGCACCGGCGTGGGCGGCGTGGGGGTGCGCGAAGTGAGCGAGGACCCCTCGCCCCTGCGCCGGGAGTTCCGCCCCGACCACCCGCTGGCCGACGACGAGGGCTATGTGTCCATGCCCAACGTGGAGCCGGTCAATGAAATGGTCAACATGATCTCCGCGTCGCGCTCCTACCAGGCCAACGTGGAAGTACTGAACACCAGCAAGCAACTGATGATGAAGACCCTGACGCTGGGAGAAAACTGATGTCGACGATTGGCTCCAACGTGCTCAATTCGGTGAACGGCAGCGCCGCCGCCCAGGCCGCCGCCGCGGCCAGCAAGTCCGACGGCGCCGACCTGCAGGACAGTTTCATGACCCTGCTGGTCACGCAGCTTAAGAACCAGGACCCGATGAACCCCATGGAAAACGCGGAGATGACCTCGCAGCTGGCGCAGATCAACACCGTCAGCGGTATCTCCGAACTCAACAGCACCCTGGAAGGCATCACCGGCCAGCTCGACGCCGGCCAGGCGATGCAGGCCGCCGGCCTGATCGGCAGCGGCGTGCTGGTGCCCGGCAACCGGGTGCTGGTGGGTGAAGACGGTTCCACCACGCCGTTCGGCGTGGAGCTGGAGCAGGCCGCCGACGAAGTGCAGATCACGGTGCGCAATGACAGCGGCGAGGTGGTGCGCCGCTTCGAGCCGTTCGCCATGGACGCCGGCAGTGAGTCGTTCACCTGGAACGGCGAAATGGACAGCGGCGAGGAGGCACCCAAGGGCTCCTACACGGTGTCCGTTGAAGCCAGCGCCGACGGTGAGCCTCTGGAAGTGGTCAATCTGAACTACGCCATGGTCAGCGGCGTGAGCCTGGATGACAACGGCGCGCCGTTGCTGGATCTGGGCGGCGTTTCCGAACAGGTCAGTCTCGGCGATATCCGCCAGATTCTTTAAACAAGATTTCGTAAAGAATAACTTCTAGGAGCACGAAGATGGGTTTTTCACAGGCACTCAGTGGTCTTAACTCCGCCGCGACCAATCTCGACGTGGTCGGCAACAACATCGCCAACTCCCAGACCGTGGGGTTCAAAGGGTCCGGCGCGCAGTTCGCCGACGTCTACGCCGGTGCCCAGGTGGGCCAGGGCGTGCGCGTGTCCACGGTGCTGCAGGATTTCTCCAACGGTACCCTGGAATCCACCGGCCGTAACCTGGACCTGGGTATCAACGGCAACGGCTTCTTCCGTTTCACCCAGGGCGACCAGACCGTCTATTCCCGCAACGGCCAGCTCACCCTGACCGCCGACGGCTACCTGGAAAACGCCCAGGGCGCCCGGCTCACCGGCTTCCCCGCCGGCGTTGGCACCGGCGGTCAGCCGGAGACCCTGCAGGTGCCGGCCGGTGCCATGGCGGCCACCGCCACCGATCAGGTAGAGGCGTCGTTCAACCTGGACGCCACCGTGGATGAGATCGACCGTGGCGCCACGCCGTTCGACGCCGCCGACGGTGACACCTATTCCTACGCCAACACCGGCACCGCCTACGACTCCCTGGGCGTGCAGCACACCATGACCACCTACTTCACCAAGACCGGTGAAAACCAGTGGGAAGTGCGCGTGTCCCTGGACGGCAACGCGGACGCCACCAACGTGGGCCAGCTGGCGTTTAACGGCAACGGCACCCTCGACGAAGGCGCCAGCACCTTCCCCGACTATGCGTTTACCCCCGGGGGCGGCGCGGACCCGATGAACTTCGGCATTGATTTCGACGGCACCACCCAGTTCGGTGAGGATTTCGCCCTCGATTCTCTCACCCAGAACGGCTACGCCTCCGGCTCCCTGGTGGGCATCGCCTTCGATGAAGTGGGCAATATCGTCGGCAACTATTCCAACGAACAGTCCCAGGTGCTGGGCACCATCGCGCTGGCCAACTTCCGTAACCCGGAAGGTCTGCAGCCGGAAGGCGACAACGCCTGGACCGAGACCGGCGCTTCCGGCCAGCCGCTGCTGGGCCTGGCCGGTGCCGGCCAGTTCGGCAGCCTGGAAGCGGGCACCGTGGAAACCTCCAACGTGGACCTGACCAGCGAGCTGGTGGACCTGATCGTCGCCCAGCGCAACTACCAGGCCAACACCCAGACCATCAAGGTCCAGGACGAGGTGCTGCAGAGCGCCGTGAACCTGCGCTAATCGCGTTACAGGAGAGCCCGGATGGATCGCATTCTTTACACCGCCATGAGCGGCGCGCGCCAGAGCATGGACCAGCAATCGGTGGTCAGTAACAACCTGGCTAACGCCTCCACCACCGGCTTCCGCGGGCAGATGCAGGCACTGCGCGCGGTGCCGGTGCAGGGCGACGGTGCCCTGGCCACCCGCACCTCGGTGATGGCGTCCACGCCGGGCGCCGATTTCAGCGCCGGACCCATGAACGCCACCGGCCGTGATCTGGACGTGGCCATGCAGGGAGACGCCTGGCTGGCGGTGCAGGCCACCAACGGCGACGAAGCCTACACCCGCCGCGGCGACCTGCAGGTGGACGGCGATGGCGTGCTCAACAGCGCCGGCCGCCCGGTGATCGGCGAAGGCGGGCCGATCATCGTGCCGCTGGGCGCCAAGCTGTCCATGGGCGCCGACGGCACCCTCAGTGCCATCGGCGCCGGTGAGGATCCGGATGCGCTGGTGCAGATCGGCCGCGTCAAGCTGGTCAACGGTGGCGAAGGCGAGCTGCAGCGCGGTGAAGACGGTTTGTTCCGTGGCCCTGATGGCGCCCTGCCCATGGACGAGAACGCCCGGCTGGTGTCCGGCGCCCTGGAAGGCAGCAACGTCAGCCCGGTGGAATCCATGGTGGCGATGATCGACAACGGTCGCCGCTACGAAATGCAGATGAAGGTGATCGACACCGCGGACCAGAACGCGCAGCGCGCGGACAGTCTGCTGTCGATCCAGTAAGCCTGGCAGCCAGGCGGAGGGGAACCCAATGATTAAATCCTTGTGGACGGCCAAGACCGGTCTGGAATCCCAGCAGGTCAAGATGGATGTGATATCCAACAACCTGGCCAACGTCAGCACCAACGGCTTCAAGAAATCCCGCGCGGTGTTCGAAGACCTGCTGTACCAGAACCTGCGCCAGCCCGGCGGCGCCAACGACGTGCAGAACACCCTGCCGTCCGGCATGCAGGTGGGCAGCGGCGTGCGCCCGGTGGCCACTGAGCGGCTGCACAGCCAGGGCGGCCTGGAGAACACCGGCAACTCCCGCGATCTGGCGATCAACGGCAAGGGCTTCTTCCAGGTGCGCATGCCCGACGGCAACGTGGCCTTTACCCGTGACGGCAGCTTCCAGCTCGACCAGAACGGCCAGATGGTCACGTCCAGCGGCTACCCGCTGGAGCCGGCGGTGATGATTCCCGAAAACGCCCTGTCGGTAAGCATCGGCAAGGACGGCCTGGTCACCGTTACCGAGCCGGGTTCCAGCCAGAGCGTGGAAGTGGGCCAGCTGACCGTGTCCACCTTCGTCAATCCCGCCGGCCTGGAAAGCATCGGCGAGAACCTCTACCTGGAAACCACCGCCTCCGGCATGCGCACCGAAAGCATGCCCGGCATGAACGGCGCGGGCGGCCTGTACCAGTCCTATGTGGAAACCTCCAACGTCAATGTGGTGGAGGAAATGGTCAACATGATCCAGACCCAGCGCGCCTACGAAATCAACAGCAAGGCGGTGAAAACCTCCGACGAAATGCTGTCCCGTCTGGCGCAGCTCTGATCCTGATGCGGGAGACCCTGGTGGACGCCATCGTTAAACATTGCCGCATCGGTATCGTGGTGTTGCTGCTGGCGCTGGGCGGCTGCGCGCAACTGCCGCAGCCCTCGGTGGTCGGCGAGCAGGAAAGCGTGGAAATTCCCCAACCGCCGCCGGCGCTGTCCAACGGTTCCATCTACCAGGCCGGGCGCGGCCAGAACCCGCTGTTCGAGGACCGCCGCCCGCGCGCGGTGGGCGACGTGCTGACGGTGATGGTCAACGAGCAGGTGAGCGCCAGCAAAAGCTCGCAGAGCAACGCCGACCGCAGCGGCTCCGCCTCCTTTACGCCCACCACCGTACCCACCGGCCTGGAGGATCTGAGCGACTACGGCTTCGACCTCACCGGCGAGAACGACTTCGAAGGCGGCGGCGGCTCCCAGGCGGAGAACACCTTCACCGGCACCATCACGGTGACGGTGCTGGAAGTGCTCACCAACGGCAATCTGCGCGTGCGCGGCGAGAAGCAGATTCTGATCAACCAGGGCACCGAATTCATCCGCTTCTCCGGGGTGGTGGATCCGCTGGAGATTTCCGACACCAACACGGTGCCGTCCACCCAGGTGGCGGACGCGCGCATCGAGTACGTGGGCGACGGGTACATCAACGAGGCGCAGCACATGGGCTGGCTGCAGCGCTTCTTCCTGAACATTTCGCCGTTTTGAACATGGGAGTGACGGTCATGGCACGGTTGCGTCTGGTCGCGCTGACATTATCGCTGGGGCTGCTGCTGAGCGCGTTCAGCTCGCCGGCGCGGGCGGAACCCCTGCGCGAGCTGGCGGACTTTTCCGGGGTGCGCGATAACGTGCTGGTGGGCTACGGCCTGGTGGTGGGCCTGGACGGCTCCGGCGACCAGACCATGCAGACCCCGTTCACCACGCAAAGCCTGACCAATATGTTCTCGCAGCTGGGCATCGCGATTCCGCCGGGCACCAACATGCAGTTGCGCAACGTGGCCGGCGTGATGGTGACCGCTGACCTGCCGCCGTTCTCGGCCCCCGGCCAGCGCATCGACGTGGTGGTGTCGTCGATCGGTAACGCCCGCAGCCTGCGCGGCGGCACCCTGCTGATGACGTCGCTGAAAGGCGCCGACGGTGCCACCTACGCGCTGGCCCAGGGCAACCTGCTGATCGGTGGCGCCGGCGCCGAAGCCGGCGGCAGCAGCGTGCAGATCAACCAGCAGGCCAGCGGCCGTATCGCCGGCGGCGCGGTGGTGGAGCGGGAAGTGCCGCTGCAGCTGGGCGCCAACGGCGGGCTGCTGGAACTGCAATTGAAGACCGCCGACTTCGGCACCGCCGAGCGCGCGGTGCGCGCCATCAACCAGGAATTCGGCAGCACCGTGGCGGCGGCCCGCAACGCCCGCACCATTCAGTTGCGCGGCCCCGAGAATGAAAACGACCGGGTCAGTTTCATGGCGCGGGTGGAGCGTGTCTACGTGACGCCAACGGACGCCCCCGCCAAGGTGATCATCAACGCGCGCACCGGTTCGGTGGTGCTGAACGGCCGCGTCACCCTGAAACCGGCGGCGGTGGCCCACGGCAACCTGTCGGTGGTGATCGACACCGAATTCGGCGTCAGCCAGCCGGCCCCGTTCGGCGACGGTGAGACCGCCGTGGTGCCCGACAGCGATATCAGCATTCAGCAGCAACAGGGTTCGCTGCAGTTCGTCGAAGGCGCCGACCTGATGGAAGTGGTGGACGCCCTCAACGCGCTGGGCGCCACGCCCCAGGAACTGATGTCGATCCTGGAAGCGCTGAAAGCCTCCGGGGCCCTGCGCGCGGAACTGGAGATTATCTGATGGCCGGCCTGGACGGTTCCATACAGGGTCAGTTCGCGCTGGACGTGCAGGGCCTCGACCGGCTCACGCACAGCGCCGCCCGCGACCCGCAAAAACAGCTGCGCAGCGCCGCCGAGCAGTTCGAGGCGCTGTTCCTGCACCGCATGATCAAGAGCATGCGCGACGCCACCCCGCGTTCTGAGCTCACCGACAGCTCGCAGATGCGTTTTTATCAATCGCTGTTCGATCAGCAGATGTCCCAGCACATGGCCGGTCGCGGTCTGGGCCTGGCGGACCAGCTGGTGGCGCAGCTTTCCGGTAAGGGCACTTCCGCGGACGCCGCCCGGGCCGCCAGCGGCACGTCGCCGCTGGACGCCATTCCGCGCGGCGAGCCGCGCCGTCTGCCCGGTGTAGAGGCTGCGGCAGGCGCTTCGAAACGTGATGCCGCCGCGATGGACGATGCCGGCGCAGCCACCGCCGTGGCGCGCACGGAGCGGCCCCGGCCGCCGCTGCTGAGCGCCGCCAACCCGGCCACGCCCACGGATTTCGTGCACCAGCTGTCGGAGCCGGCCCGGGAAGCGTCCCGGCGCACCGGCATGCCGGCGCCGCTGATCCTTGCCCAGGCGGCTCTGGAAACCGGCTGGGGACGCCGGGAAATTCCCACCAACGACGGCGGCAACAGCCATAACCTGTTCGGCATCAAGGCCGGCGCCGATTGGAAAGGCCCCACCACCGAGGTGGTCACCCACGAATACATCAACGGCCAGCGCACCCGGGTGGTGGACCGCTTCCGCGTCTATGACTCCTACGCTGAAGCGTTCGAGGACCATGGCCGCCTGATCAGTGACAACCCGCGTTACGCGCCGGTGCTGCAGGCCGCGGATGCGAAGCAGGCTGCCCGCGCGCTACAGAGCGGCGGCTACGCCACCGACCCGGCCTACGCCGACAAGCTGGTCGCGCTGATGGACCAGATCGGTGGGCTTGCGGGAGCATTAAAGAAACGCGCGGCGCGGTCGATATAAAGGGCATTGGTTAACGGGAACAAAACGATGAGCATGTTTTCCATCGGGCTCAGCGGTCTGAACGCCGCGCAGAACGCCCTGAACACCACCAGCAATAACATCAGCAATGTCTACACGCCCGGCTACAACCGCGAGCTGACGTTGCTCGGCGAGCAACAATCCGCCGGTGGCGGCGTGCAGGTCAACGATATCCAGCGCCAGTTCGACCACTACGTGGCCGATCAGCTCAACGCCGCGGGCAGCAAAAGCAGCGCGCTGCAGTCCTACCAGACCCAGGTGAGCCAGATCGATAACCTGCTCGCCGATCAGGACGCGGGTCTGGCGCCGTTGATGCAGGATTTCTTCTCGTCCCTGGAAGACCTGGCCAGCTCGCCGTCCGACCCGGCCGCCCGCCAGGGCGTGATCGGCGCGGCGGACACGCTCAGCGCCCAGTTCCGTTCCTTCGACGGTTATCTGCGCGATATGCAGAGCGGTATCGACAGCAACATCCGTGACGAAATCACCCAGATCAATAACAGCGCCGACCAGATCGCCAACCTGAACCGGGAGATCGCTCTGGCCAAGGCGAAGACCGGCAAGGCGCCCAACGGCCTGTTGAATCAGCGCGATCAGTTGGTGGCCGAGCTTAACGAGCGTGTCGACGTGCGGCTGACCATTCAGGAGAGCGGCACCTATAACCTCTCCATCGGCAACGGCCAGCCGATTGTCGCCGGCACCCGCAGCTTCTCGCTGGAAGCGATGTCGTCCTCCGCGGACCCCACGCGCACGGTGGTCGGCTACAACGATTCCGCCGGCAACCAGGTGGAGCTTGACGAGGACGCGATCACCGGTGGGGCGCTGGGCGGTTTGCTCACGTTCCGCTCCGAGACCCTGGATAAGACCCAGAACCAGATCGGTCAATTGGCGGTGTCCCTGGCCACCGCTTTCAATGGGCAGCACCAGGCCGGCTTCGACCTGAACGGCGATCCCGGCGAGGCAATGTTCGACGTGGGCCAGCCGCGTGCCTTCTCCAACGAAAACAACGCCGGCTCGGCCACCATCGACGCCGCGTTCGGCGACGTGGACCAGCTCACCACCGGTGACTACGACCTGGTGGTGACCGACGCCGCCGCCGGTGAGTTTGAAATTACCCGGCGCGACACCGGCGAGCGAGTCACCGCGACCCTGGACGGCAGTGATCAGCTCAACGTGGGCGGCGTGGTGGTGACCATCGGCGACGCCGGCACCCTGGCCGACGGCGACCGCTTCCAGCTGCAGCCCACGCGGCAGGCCGCCGGCGGTCTGGAAAACCGTATCAGTGAACCGGCGCAACTGGCCGCCGGGCAGGGCGGCGGCAGCGGCGACAACGAAAACGCCCTGGCCCTGCAGGACCTGCAGGACAGCCTGCTGGTGGGCGGCGGCGCCACGCTGAGCGGCGCCTACGCGGCGATCGTCGGCGATGTCGGCAACCGCACCAATATCGTTCAGGCCAACCTGAGCGCCCAGCAGGGCCTCACCGAGCAACTGGAAGCGGTGCAGCAGTCCGAATCCGGCGTCAACCTGGATGAAGAAGCCGCCAACCTGATTCGTTACCAGCAATTTTACCAGGCCAACGCCAAGGTGATTCAGACCGGCTCCACCATCATGGACGCCATCCTCGGCCTGCGTTAACAGGAAAAGATCATGCGTATCAGCACCGTCACCATGTATGAGCAGAGCATGAATTCCCTGAATCAACAGCAGGGCGAGTTCATGAGGGTGGGCCAGCAGATCGCCACCGGGCGCAAGGTGGTCAACCCCTCCGACGACCCCCAGGCCGCTTCGCGGGCGGTGCAGGTGGCGCAATCCATGTCCGTCACCCAGCAGTACACCGATTCACGGATCAGCGCCCGCAACGCCCTGTCCCAGGAAGAGAGCGTGCTGAACAGCGTCAGCGACGCCATCGCCAGCGCCAAGACGCTGATGATCCAGGCCGCCAGCGACACCCTGAGTGACGCCGACCGCGCCTCGGTCGCCAGTGATCTGCGCGGCGTGTATGAAACCGTGATCGGCCAGGCCAACGCCACCGACGGCAACGGCCGCCATCTTTTCGGCGGCTACCAGGACGCCAGTGAGCCGTTCGTGCGCGCCGCCGACGGCACCGTCAGCTATGTCGGCGATACCAATACCCGCGAGCAACGCATCGATGCCTCCCGGCTGATGCAAGTGACCGACAACGGCCAGACCATTTTTCAGAGCGTGCACTCCAGCGCCGGCTATGTGGCGGAAGCGGACGCCGGCAACAGCGGCAGCCTGACGTTCAAGGGCCCGCAGGTCATCGATGAAAGCGACCCGGACTTCGGCAACAGCTTCCAGATCGAATTCTCGGTCACCGGCGGCACCACCACCTACTCGGTGGACGGCGGCCCGGCGCAGGCCTATGAAGAGGGCGAGCCGGTGGAAGTGGGCGGCCTGTCGATCACGCTCAAGGGCCAGCCCGCCGACGGCGACAGCATTGAGATGGGCAAAGCGGAGAACATGAACACCGACCTGTTCAAGACCTTCGAGAAGGCGCTGGCGGTGCTTGACCAGCCGGCCGGCAACGACGCCGAGAAGGCGGCCCGTGCCAACACCATCAATACCGTCATGCGCGAGTTCGATAACAGCCTGGACAATGTGTTAACGGTACGCGCGTCGGTGGGCTCGCGCCTGAACGAACTGAATGTGGTCGACGGCGTGGCCGACAACCGCCAGCTCAACTACACCGAAACCTACTCCAACCTGATCGGCGACCTAAGCGATCCCGCCAACTTCGCGGAAGTGGTGTCCCAATACAGCCTGCGTCAGGTCAGCCTGCAGGCCGCACAAAAGGCCTTCGTCGACATCAAGGGCATGTCCCTTTTCGACCGCATGTAGATTTGTAGGAGCGGGCCTTGCCCGCGAAAGGGTGGCTTCCAGCCACCCGGCAGGATTCCAGAGAGATCTTTTCCGCGCGTTCAAACAGGTCTCTGTCATCCCGCCGGCAAGCTTCGCTTGCCTTTCGCGGGCAGGGCCCGCTCCCACAAGTGAGGATCCACAACGGTCAGGAGAGAGGCGCGAGCGCCTCGACCAACTGGCTGAGGAACTGAAGCCCTTCGGAAAACAATCCCTGCAGGAAGCGGCCGAAATCGGTCATCAGTACCAGCAGCAGGAACAGCCCTAGCGTCAGCGAGGTGGGGAAACCCACCGAGAACACGGTGAGCTGGGGCGCCGAGCGGTTAAGGATGCCCAGCGACAGGTTGACGATCAGCAGCGCCGCCACCAGCGGCAACGCCAGCAGCAGGCCGGATACGAAGATGGTGCCGCCGTAGCGCACCAGCATCTCGAACCCGTTGGGGTTAAGCCCGCTGGTGCCCACCGGCAGGGTCTGGAAGCTGGTGGCCAGGGTGTCGATCACGATCAGATGGCCGTTCACCGCCAGGAACATCAGCAGCGTGATCATGTAGAACAGCCGCGACAAAATCATGGTGTTGGCGCCGTCCGGACTCACGAAGGTGGCGAACGCCAGCCCCATCTGCAGGCCGATGAATTCCCCCGCCGCCTGCACCACCGTGAACATCACCCGCAGCGCCAGGCCCATGGCGACGCCGATCAGCGTTTGCTCCACCACGATGCCGAGCCCGGCCCAGGACCACACCGGCGCCGCCGGCAGGGGCGGCAGCGCCGGTGCCACCACGATGCACAGCAACGCCGCCAGGCCGATCTTGACCCGGTTGGGCACGGCGCTGTGGCCGAGCAGCGGCGCCGCCATGAAAAAGCCCGTCAGGCGCATGAACGGCCACAGAAAGGCGGTGAGCCAGGTGTGCAGTTGGTCAAAGGAGACATCGACCATGGCGTGGGCTCAGGAAACCAGGAACGGAATGTTCTGGAACAGGGTGCGGGTGAAATCAATGATCAACGACAGCAACCAGGGTCCGGCCACGATCAGCACCCCGAACACCCCCAGGATTTTCGGAATGAACGACAGGGTCATCTCGTTGATCTGGGTGGCGGCCTGGAACAGGCTCACCAGCAGGCCGATCAGCAGTGCGGTGAGCAGCAGCGGGGCGCCCAGGTAGAGGGTGACCATCATCGCCTGGTAGGCGATCGACATTACCGTTTCGGGGGTCATACGAAAAAGCTCTCCGCCAGGGAACCGATAATCAACTGCCAGCCGTCCACCAGCACGAACAGCATCAGCTTGAACGGCAGCGAGATGGTCGCCGGCGGCACCATCATCATGCCCAGCGCCCTCAGCACGCTGGCCACCACCAGATCAATGATCAGAAACGGAATAAAAATGGTGAAGCCGATCTGGAAAGCGGTTTTCAGTTCGCTGGTGACGAAGGCGGGCAGCAGCACGCGGAACGGCAGATCCTCCGGCCCGGCCATGGGGCCCACCTCGGCGAGCCGCGCGAACAGGGCGATGTCCGGCTCGCGGGTCTGCGCCAGCATGAACTCACGGAACGGCTGGGCGCCGCGCTCCACGAACTCGGGGAATTCAATCTGTTCCTGCTCCAGCGGTACCCAGGCCTGGTCGTAGACCTTGTTGAACACCGGTGACATCACGAAGAAGGTGAGGAACAGCGTCAGCCCCAGCAGCACCTGGTTGGGCGGCGCCGACTGCGTGCCCATGGCGGTGCGCAGCAGGCTGAGCACGATGATGATGCGGGTGAAGCAGGTCATCATCAGCAGCACCGCCGGCAGGAACGCCAGGCTGCTGAGCAGCAGCAGGGTCTGCAGCTTGATCGACCATTGCTGGCCGCCGCCGGCGGTGGGCTCGCTGGTGATGCCGGGGATCGTCGCCTGGCCCCAGGCCAGGTCGGGCAGCGCGCAGATCAGCGCCAGTGCCAGCCAGGGCAGGGCGCGGCGCGGCGTGCCGGGCGACCGGAGCGTGCTCATCGTGGTTTCCCCGGGCCGCCGCGCAGGTTGGCTTTCAACGCCTGGGCGAAACGGCCGGCGAAGCCGTCTTCCGGATTAACCGCCTGGCTGGTGGGCGCCGGCTCGGGTGCCGGCGGCCGCTCCGGGGCCGGCCGCTCGTGCAGCTTGGTGACCTTGCCGCCGCCCACGCCCAGCACCAGCCAGGTGTCTTCCAGCTCCAGCACCACCACCCGTTCCTTGGCGCCCACCGCGCGGCTGGCCACCACTTTCAGGGTCTGGCCGGCGGCCGTCTGGCCCGGGCCGAAGCGCTTGAGCAGCCAGCCGCACAGCAGGATAAGCCCCACCATGGCGACCAGCACCAGCGCGGTCTTGCCGAACGCCGCCATGCCCAGCATGGCGTCGCCGCCGGCCTGCACCGCCTCGATGCCGGTCTTGGTCTGGGCGTCGGCGCTGCTCATCGGTTGAGCTTCTGAACCCGTTCGGAGGGGGTGATGATCTCGGTGATGCGGATGCCGTATTTGTCTTCCACCACCACCACTTCACCCTGGGCGATCAGGTAGCCGTTGATCAAGATGTCCATGGGCTCGCCGGCCAGGCCGTCCAGTTCCACCACCGAGCCCTGCGCCAGTTCCAGCAGCTGCTTGATGGTGATGCGGGTGCGCCCCAGCTCCACGCTCAGCTTGACCGGAATATCCATGATCATTTCCAGGTCGCGGGCGTCGCCGGCGCCGGTGCCGGCGTCGAACGGCTTGAACACCCGGTCGTCGGCATTGCGCGCCGGCGCGTCCCCGGCATCGCCGGTGCCACCGCCTTCGGCCGCTTCCTGTTCGGCGAGCGCCTCGGCCCAGGGATCGGCGTCGTCGCCGCCGGTCTCTTCGCCCTGCTGTTCGGCCATGGCCTTTTCCCAGTCGTCGTCGCTGGCGTTTTGATCGGGTTTGTTGGGATCAGTCATTGCTCGGCTTCCTCGGTGCCGCCGCCGCATGGGCGTTGGCGTGGTCGATGACGCGCTGTACGCGCAGCGCCCGTTGTTCGTCGCGGCTGCCGTAATCGCATTCCAGCACCGGCACGCCGTCCACGCGGGCGGTGACGGTGTCGGGCAGATCGATGGGCAGCACATCGCCTTGCTTGAGGCTCATTACCTGGGAGATGCGGCTGGGCACGTTGACGAACTCGGCCACCAGCTCCACCTCCGAACGGCGGATTTCACCCGCCATGCGATGGCTGAACGCCTGATCGCCGGCGTCGCGGCCATCGGCGATCGGGTTATTGAGCTGCTCGCGCAGCGGCTCGATCATCGAGTAGGGCATGCACACCTGGAAGTCGCTGGCCAGGTTGCCCACTTCCAGATGGAAGGTGGTGTTGACGATGATCTCGTTGGGCGAGTTGGTGATGTTGGCGAACTTGGCCTGGATCTCGGAACGCAGGTAGCTGATCTCCAGCGAGTACACCGACTTCCAGGCGTCCTGGTAGGCGTCGATGGCGAGCTTGAGCAGGCGCTGGATAATGCGCTGTTCGGTATTGGTGAATTCGCGCCCCTCGGACTTGGTGACGAAACGGCCGTCACCGCCGAACAGGTTGTCCACCACCATGAACACCAGGCTGGGCGGGAACACCACCAGCCCGGTGCCGCGCAGCGGCTTCATGGCGATCAGGTTCAGGTTGGTGGGCACCGGCAGATTGCGCGCGAAGTCCTTGAAGCTCTGGTAGCGCACCGAATCCACGGTGATGTCCGCGCTGCGCCGGATCAGGTTGAACAGGCTGACCCGGAAATGGCGCGCGAAGCGTTCGTTGATGATGTCCAGGCTGTGCAGGCGCTCGCGGATGACCCGGTGCTGGGACGCGGGGTCATAGGGGCGCAGGCGCGGCTCTTTGCTGGCCGGCGACTCGTCGTCACCGCCGGGCCCGTTGAGCAGCGCATCGATTTCTTCCTGGGATAGCAGATCGTCTTGTGCCATTGGCGTCCACCCGGTTTATTGCACGATGAACTCGGTGAAGAGCACATCATCCACTTGCAGTTCGGGCTGGCCGTCGTCGCGCGGCTGGGCGAACAGCTCGAGAATCTCGGCCTTGAGCGATTCCTTGCCCTGCTGCGTGGCCACGGTTTGCGAGCTCTGCCCGGACAACAGCATCAGCATGCGGCTGCGCAGTTGCGGCATGTGCTCGAGCAGGTAGCTCTCGGTCTCGGTGTCGGCCACCTGCAGGGACAGGCCCACGTACAGCAGCCGCTGGCCGCACAGCTCGCCCTGCAGATTGACGGTGAACGGTTCCAGCTTGACGTAGAGCACCGGCCGGGGCGCTTCCACCTGCTCCACGGTCTCTTCATCGTCGTCGTCGCTGTCATCGGACAGCAGCAGGTACATATTGATGGCCACCAGAGCGCCGAGCAGGATCACCATCAAGGCGATCAACCATCCAAGTTTGCTCGACCGGTTCGGGGAATCCGCCATGGGTTGTGCCTTCCATCCTGAATAAGGGTTGCCGTTTCAGAGTGCAGTATGCCGCCGGCGCGGGCGCCGGCATGGCCGGAAAAGGCCCCGCTAAAGGGCCTATCTTCGCGTTTAGGCGTACAGATCCACGCCGCCGGTGTCGCCGCCGATAATCCGGCTCACCGGCACGCTCTCTTCAGTGGCGGCCGGCTCGCCGGCCAGGCCGTCACCGCCCGGGGCGGCGCCGCGCTGGCCGGGCTGGCCGTCGCCGTTACCGGCGAACCCCTGGCGGTGCTCGCCGACCATCGCTTCACCCAGGGCGATGCCCTGTTCGGCCAGCGCTTCCCGCAGTTGCGGGATGGCCTGCTCCACCGCGCCGCGCACCGTGGAATGGCTGGAGAAGAAATGCGCCTGGGCACCCTGGTCGTCGAGTTTCAGGCTCACCGAAAGCGGCCCCAGCTCGCGCGGGTTGAGGTGCAGCTCCATGTGCTGGTCGCCGCGTTGCGCCAGGCCCACCATCTGCTGGCCCAGTTGCTGCTGCCAGGGCGCGCTGGCCACCGGCGCCTGCAACGTAAATTGGGCGGCGGGGCCGGTGGCGCCGGCCGCGCCGGTCTGGCCGCCGGCGCCCATCACGCCAGCGTTCTGAGCACCGCCTTCCTGGTTAGCGCCGAGGCGCGTGTCCAGGCGTGACCGCTCCAGGGTAACGTTCAAGGCCTGGGCGTCGCTGGCCCAGGCGGGCATCGCCGGCTTGGCCTCGCCGGTGGCGGCGGGGGCCGGGCTCAGGGTGTCGCCGGCGGCGCCGTCAGTGGGCAGGGCGGAAACGGTGGCCGGCCGGTTGAGGGCGTCCGGCGCGCGCATCACTGGCAGTGCCTGCGCCGTGTTTTTCGAGGCGGCGGCGGTCAGCGGTGCGGGCACGGCCAGGCCGCCGGTCATCGGGTTAGCGGCGCCGTTGTCCGCGGCGTGCTCGACCAAATCCCGGATCGCGTTTTCTTCGCTTACGCCGGCGCCGGCCAGTTCAGCCAACGGGGCCTTTTGAGCGGGCAGGGCGTCGCCGTCACCGGTTTTGAGCCGGCTGCCGGCCAGCGCTTCCAGAGCGTTGCGCAGGGCGTCGCTGGCTTCGCCGGTGAGCGGGCGGTCGCCGCCGGCATCGAGCAGCGCCAGGGCGGCCTCGCCGCGGGCGCCGTCCGATTCGGACGCGGACAGCAGTTTCGCCGCCGCATCCCGCAGCGAGCCGGCGAAGGCCTCGCCGTCGGCGGCCGCCGGTTGCCCGGTGGCGCCGGTCTTGGCGAGGTTCTGGCTAAGCAAGGCGGTGATATCCATGGGTTATCCTCCCGTCAGTCCCGGCGCACGCGGCGGGCCATCGCGTTGTTGGTCAATTCGTCGTTGTCGCGCAGTTCGCGGCGTTGTTCCTGGCGGCGCTCCTGCTCGGCGCGGCGCGCGGCCAGGGTGTCGTAGGACGACAGCTGGCGTTGCCGTTGCTGCCAGTGTTGCTGGCTGGCGGCCACTTTTTCCTGCTGCTGGTCGAGCGCCTGCAGGGCTTTGTCGATGGCGTCGTCCAGGGAGCGGATGAAGCGCCGGTAGTTGGCCAGGGTGGCGGCGTCGATGCCCCGGCTCATGGCGTCCTGCAGCCGCCGGCAGTACTCGTGCCGGTAGCGTCGCAGGGCGTCCAGCTGCGCGGCTCTCTGCGCCTGGCCACGGCGGTCGTCGGCCAGGTTGCGGCCGGCGTGGTCGCGGGCTTTGCGGCTTTGCTCGATTAATGTGTCCAGCGGGTTGGACGCGTTCATGGCACACCTCCAAGCAAGGCACCCAGTGCCTGTTGCGAATCATCGATATCGGCGCGCTCGCCGATACCCTGCTGCAAAAAGTGTTCAATCGAGGGGTACAGCTCCACCGCCCGGTCCAGCGCCGGGTCATGACCGGGGCTGTAGGCGCCCACACTGATCAGATCGCGGTTGCGCTGGTAGCGCGAGAACAGCTGCTTGAACTGCTGCGCGCGCTGTTGCTGCCCGCCGCCGACGATGGCGGTCATGGCGCGGCTGATCGAGGCTTCGATGTCGATGGCCGGGTAGTGGCCGGACTCCGCCAGGGTCCGTGACAGCACTACGTGGCCGTCGAGGATGGCGCGCGCGGAATCGGCGATCGGGTCCTGCTGGTCGTCGCCTTCGGTCAACACGGTGTAGAAGGCGGTGATCGAGCCGCCGCCGGTTTCGCCGTTGCCGGCGCGCTCCACCAGCCCCGGCAGCTTGGCGAACACCGACGGCGGATAGCCCTTGGTGGCCGGCGGTTCGCCGATCGCCAGGGCGACCTCCCGTTGCGCCATGGCGTAGCGGGTCAATGAATCCATGATCAGCAACACGCTGAGGCCGGCGTCGCGGAAATGCTCCGCCACCCGGGTGGCGTAGGCGGCGCCCTGCAGCCGCTGCAGCGGCGAGGTGTCGGCCGGGGCGGCCACCACCACCGAGCGGCGGCGGCCTTCCTCGCCAAGAATATTGTCGATGAAGTCTTTTACTTCCCGGCCCCGCTCGCCGATCAGGCCGACCACGATTACGTCGGCGCCGGTGTAGCGGGCCATCATGCCCAGCAGCACCGATTTGCCCACGCCGGAGCCGGCGAACAGGCCCATGCGCTGGCCCCGGCCGATGCTGAGCAGGGTGTTGATGGCGCGGATGCCGACGTCGATCTGGGTGTCGATGGGCGCCCGCGCCAGCGGGTTCATGGGCGGCGAGGCCAGGGTGCCGTGGGGCACGTCATCGAGCGGCGCGCCGCCGTCCAGCGGGCGGCCGTTGCCGTCCACCACCCGGCCCAGCAGCGCGTCGCCGAGCGGGAAGCGGCGCGCGCCGGTGTCTTCCCCGTCGCCCAGCGGGAACACCCGGGCGCCCGGTACCAGGCCGCTGATCTCCGCCAGCGGCATCAGAAACAGCTTGTCCCCGGAGAACCCCACCACTTCCGCTTCGGCGAAGTCCGGCCGGTCGCTGCCCGGCGCCGTGATCTCGATGCGGCAAGCGCTGCCCAGCGGTGTGCGCAGGCCCACCGCTTCCAACACCAGGCCGGTGGCGCGCACCACCCGGCCGCTGGCCTGGTAGTGGGGCGCCGTCGCCACGCGCCGGGTGACGCTGTTGAGCGTGCGGCGCCATTGCGCCTGATGGAGGTTCTCGGCGCTGGTCATGGTTGTTCCCCGCCGTCGTCGCCGTCGGCTTGCGGCCGGCGGCTGCGCCGCCGCACCCGCGCCGCCAGGTTTTCCCAGCGGCTTTCCAGGGTGGCGTCGAGCTCGCCGCTGGGGCTGGTGACCCGGCAGCCGCCGCGGCTGAGCTGATCGTCCGGGTGCAGTTTCCAGCCGGCGGCGTGGAATTCCGCGTGCAGCTCCTGTTCCACCAGCGCCAGGTCGTCCGGGTGCAGCCACAGTCGGGTTTTGCCGTTGAGCGCCGGTTCCTCGTGAATCAGGGTGCGCACCAGGTTAAGAATCTCGGCGGGCTCTTCGCGCAGCGCGTCGCCGGCCAGCTGGCGGCCGGTGGCCAGGGCCAGATCCACCAGGTCCTCGGCGATGGCGTGGTCCAGGTCGGCCAGGGCGCGGCGGAATTCGTCCACCAGATCGGCCAGCGGCGCCAGGGCTTCCTGGCGCTGGCGGGCGGTTTCGTGCTCGCCGGCTCGGCGGCCTTCTTCCAGCCCCTGGGCGTGGCCTTCCTGGCGGCCGGCCTCGAAGCCTTCCCGGTGGCCTTCCCGGCGCGCTTCCTCACGGGCTTCATTGCGCAGCGCCTGCAGCTCGGCCTGATGCTGAAACGCCTTGCGCTGTTCCGCGTCGACCGCGGCCGGGCGGGCGGCGCCCGGGTCGCGGGCGCTGTCCAGTTCCCCCATCCGCCAGCGGCGCCAGCTTGAGTGGGCGCTAGACATAGGCATCGTCCCCGCCGGTCAGCACGATTTCGCCGTTGTCCGCCAGGCGGCGCACCACCTGCAGAATGGCTTTCTGTTCGCTCTCCACCTGCGACACGCGGATCGGACCGCTGGCTTCCATGTCCTCGCGCAGCAGGGTGGCGGCGCGGGTCGACATGTTGCGCAGGAATTTCTCTTTGAGTTTCTCGTCGGAGCCTTTCAGCGCCACCATCAGCGCGTTGGTGTTGATCTCCTTGAGCAGCAGCTGGATGCCCCGGTCGTCCACGTCGAGCAGGTTCTCGAACAGGAACATCTCGTCGATGATCTTCTGCGCCAGGTCTTCGCTGTGCGCGCGCACCGTTTCGATCACGGTTTCCTCGGCGCTGGAGTTCATCAGGTTGAGAATCTCGGCGGCGGTGCGGGCGCCGCCCATCTTGCTGCGCTTGAGGTTCTGGCCGTCGAGCATGCCGCCCAGCACTTCGGTGAGCTCTTGCAGGGCGGCGGGCTGTACGCCACTGAAGGTGGCGATGCGCAGCACCACGTCGTTGCGCAGCTTGTCGTCGAAGTATTCCAGCACGTCGGCGGCCTGGCGCCGTTCCAGATGGACCAGAATGGTGGCGATGATCTGCGGGTGTTCGTCGCGGATCATCTCGGAAACGATGTTGGCTTCCATCAGGTTGAGGGCGTCGATGCCGGAATTGGCGCCATTCTGTTCGAGGATGTCCTCGAGCAGGCTGGAGGCGCGTTCGTTGCCCAGCGCCTTGGTCAGCACCGAGCGGATATGGTCGCTGGAATACAGGTTCAGCGCCGCGAACTGCTCCGACTCGTCATAGAAATCGTCCAGCACCTGGCGCATCTGGTCGTGGGAGATGTTCCCCAGCTTGGCCATTTCCTGGCTGACTTCCTGCACTTCGCGGGCGGACAGATGCTTGAATACCTCGGCGGCACTGTCTTCATCCAGGGCCAGTAACAGCACGGCGGCCCGCTGGGTGTTGTTGAGCTCAGTCATTCCGATTCATCCAGTTACGCACGATCATCGCCACCATGGCCGGATCTTCCTGGGCCATGTCCTGGAGGTCCTGGCGGTTCTGTTCGTAGGCCGAGGAGCGGCGCCGGCGGCGGCGCGGCGCCACCGGCTCGGGCTCGTCCCCGGCCTCGTCGGCGGCGGCCGGCGCCGGTGACGGGGCCTGTGCCTGGGCCGGACGCGCCGCCGGTGCCGGGGCCTGCCGGGCGTAGCGCTTGAGCATCGGCCGCAGCACCAGCAGGAACAGCAGCAGCGCGGCCAGGCCCACCAGCAGCCAGCGGCCCATGGAGAACAGGAAGTCCTGCCAGAACGGGTCCTGCCACCAGGCGCGTTGTTGGTCCTCGGATTCCACCTGGGTGAAGGGGCTGTTGACCACTTCCAGGCCGTCGCCTCGTTCCACCGAGAAGCCCATCGCCTGGCGCGCCAGTTGATTGATGCGTTCCAGCTGGTCGTCGCTCAGCGGCACCGGGGCGGCTTCGCCGTCCTCGTTCACGCCGTCGCGGTAGTCGACCACCACCGCCACCGACAGCCGCTCCACCTGGCCGCGCTCGTGCTGAACGTGGGTGATGTTGCGGTCCACCTCGTAATTGATCACATCTTCGTGGTTGAGGCGCTTGGTGGTGTCGTCGTCGTCCTCGGTGTTTTCGCCTTCCTGCTGATCGTCGTTCTGCTGCACCGGCGAGGCCGCCGCGCCCGGGGGCGTATTGGTGAGCGCGCCGGGCACGCCCTGGGCAAGATCCTCGCCGCCGCTGTAGACCGCCCGGGTCTGGCTGCTGCGCACCGCCGCCGGGTTGCCGCCCTGGTTGGGGCCGTAGCGCTCGTTGGTTTCCTCGCGGCGGGCGAAATTCACCTCCGCGGTGACCTGGGCGCGCACGTTCTCCGGGCCCAGGATCGGCGCCAGAATGCTCTCGATGCGCTGGCGGTAGACGCGCTCCACTTCGCGCACGTACTCCAGCTGGGTGCCGTCCAGGCCACCGCCGCTGCCGGAGGGCCGGGACAACAAGCGGCCGGCCTGATCGACCACGGTGACGTCTTCCAGGGCCAGTTCCGGCACGCTGCTGGAGACCATATGCACGATCGCGTCGACCTGGCCGTCGCCCAGCGCGCGGCCCGCTTCCAGGGTCAGTACCACGGACGCCTTGGCGGGCTCACGGTCGCGGATGAACACCGACGGCTTGGCCATGGCCAGATGCACCCGCGCCCGCGATACCGGGCCCAGGGCTTCAATGGAGCTGGCCAGCTCGCCCTGCAGACCGCGCTGGAAATTCACCTGCTCGGCGAACTGGCTGATGCCGAACGCCTGCTCGTCCATGATCTGGAAGCCCACGTTGCCGCCTTCCGGCAGGCCCTGCTCGGCGAGCTGCAAACGCAGTTTGTGGACCTGGTCGCCGGGCACCATCAGGGCGCGACCGCCCTGGCTGAACTCATAGGGCACCGCGCGGCTTTCCAATTCGCTGATGATGCGGCCGCCGTCGGCTTCGCTGAGGTTGCTGTAGAGCACCCGGTATTCCGGCGCGCTGGCCCACATCAGCATGGCCGCCACCAGGGCGATCACCGCGGCCCCGGCCACCAGCAACGGCACCAGCGGGTTGGCGCGCAGCCGCGCCAGCATCTGTTCGATGCCGTTATTGTCCGGGCGGGTCTCGCCGTTGCTCATGCGTGCCCCCCGGGGAGACGGGAATAGTGTTGAAAAGGCATTGCTGCTTTCCGGTGGTATTGCGACGCATGCCATTATGAGCAGCCCCGGGACACACAAAGGAAAGAAAAGCCCGCCTTTTTGCCGTCATTTGACCGCTTGGGTCACGGCGGGGGCTGGTAATCTTGCGGTTCAAATAGCGGGTAACGCAGAGCGATACGTTATGAGCACACCGACCATCAATCCGGCCATGCAAGCCGCGCTCAACCAGATGCAGGACCTCGCCGGGCAGGCGGCCGGCGCCGTGCCCCGGGCCGGCGGGCAGAACCTGGACACCACCGTGGGCAGCGGCGGCTTCAGCGAGGCGCTGCAATCCAGCCTGGAGCGCATCAACCAGATGCAGACCGACGCCGGCGACAAAGCCAAGGCGTTCCAGGCCGGTGAGCCCGGCGTGTCGCTGCACGACACCATGATCACCAGCCAGAAAGCCAGCATCGCCTTCGAGATGGGCGTGCAGATGCGCAATCGGCTGGTGTCCGCCTATAAAGACGTTATGAATATGCAAGTATAAAAAGCAGTTAATAGTTGATAGTTAACAGTTAATAGCTGAAGAGCGGGCCGTGCCGGGGGCGCGGCCCGAGCTTAGACTTCCAGGCTGAAGAGGCGGCCTTTTACTTCTTCGAGGCGTTGGGCGGCGTTGAGGGCCTCTTCCGGGGGGATCTGGCGGATCAGTTCGCCGTTTTCCCGGTCGATCAGGCGAATGATGGCGCGCCCGGAATCCTCGCTCAGTTGAAACTCCACGCCGTAGCGGCGCAGCACTTCGTTGATCTGCTGGACCGGTTTGACCAGCTCCTCCCGTTCTACCATCCGACTTTCCGAGTCGCTCTCCTGCACCGCGCCGCCGGCGGCGGGCAGCTGTGCCAGCACTTTTTCCACGCGCTGACGCGCGGCCAGGTAGGAGAACTGCGAAGGCAGGGATGAAACGCTGTTGTTGTCCACGGGCGTGGTCATGGGCGGGCCCTCAGCCGATAGTTATATGCACAGGTTTGTACCTGTATCGGCCGCCACGCCCATAACTTTATGCCGCCACCGGCCCAGGCGGGTGGCGGCGGATACCTGTCAGAGGTACCCGAAGTGCCGCATCAGATCGGCGCATTGCGCTTCAAAGCGCTTTGCCTCCTGTTCGCTCAACGACTCTCGCCAGATGCCGCGGCGATCATGGATGGGCTGGCTCATTTGCCAGGAGCGCCGCATGACATGGCTTTGCTCGCCGACGCCGTCGGTTTCCTTGGCCGGTTGCACGCCGAACCAGTTGTAGTTCTTCTTGTAAAAGCCGAACACCTCGTCCGTGTATTGCTGACCGAGAAAGGCCAGAACACCGGCCATGGTGCCCTCTTTGTCTTGGATCAGATCCTCGTAGCGGACCCGGTGAACGTGGTCGTCGTTCTCATGCTTGAGCAGCTCGGTATTATCCTGCCGCCAGCGTTGGATGCCGCCGTCCAGTGATCCGGTGCGCTTTTTGATGGAGCAGGCCACGTCACGGCCGTCCCTTACCATCGCCACGACACGGGCGTTGGGAAAGCGCCGCTTGATCTCATCGATCCGGTACACATGCTTGGGGGTCCTCTCGCACACCAGGGTCTTGCCCTCGTCGGCGGCGTCGCGCCGGGCTTGCGGGTACTCCTGGTCCAGCTTCGGATTATTCAGGAACCAGTAGGTTTCCCGGGGTATGCAGTAAATGTTCGGGTGCGCGCCGAGAAGCGATGCCATCAGGGTGGTGCCGCTGTGGCCGCAGCCGACCACGAAGACGGCCGGCTCCGTGAAGGGGCGTTGCAGTCCGCCATCGGCGTCCAGGTAGGCGTGCGCCTGCTGCGGGTCGACCTGCTCGAGCAGCGCATAGGCGAGATCCTTGATGCCGTACACCGTGTGCAACAGGAAGGCCAGTCTCACCTTGCGGTTGTCGTCGAGGGCACTCAGCGCCCTTGGCGTGGGCAGCAACAGGGCTTCGCTGGCGACCAGTTCAGTGGCTTGCCGGTCTGGGCCCATCTCCTCGGGTAGATGGCTGCGGTGGGTGGGATTGTTCAGTCTGTACAGACGGAAGCCGTGAGTTTGAGCCCATTGGCAAAGCTTCGACAGATCCGGTTGGCCGGCATGGCGAACGTCGAACCGCAGTGATGCCTGAATAAGCAGCGTGTTCGCCAGCGCGTTCGCGCCGTTTTCCAGCACCGCCATGCTATCACTGCGATGATCGAGAACCAGCCAGTCCAGACTGGGCAGTCCCTCAATGCTGTCCAGCGCCACCGTATTGACCGGCAGTTCGGTGAGCACCCGGGCGCCGTCGCCGGCGTCCGGCAACGGCTTGAGGGTGGCGCTGAACGTCGGGTCCAGGCACGCGTAGTGCACCGCCGGTTCGCCGTCGCCGAGGGTTGTTTGTGGAAATACCTGCAGCCCGTCGCGCTGGCGGGCGGCGTGCGAGGTGTGTTCACCGAGCGGATCGAACACCAGCAACTCGAAGGCGCCGAGCGGCAGCAGTGAGTCCGCGGCGCCGGTTTCCAGGAGCTGCCCGCCGTTGTCCAGGGTTACGATCTTGCCGCTGAAATCGAAGTGGAACTGGCCGGCTGTTTCCCGTTGTATCGCCGCTTTTTTCAAGGTGACAGAGGGGGTGACCGGTTCTGGCACCGGCAGCGCTTGATCCTCGAACCGGGCGCTGCCGTCTCGTTCAAAGGTCAGAGCGGCGGGTGGCAGATCGCGGCAATGGCGTTGCCAGATGCCCCGCAGGGCGGCGCTCAGGTGGGCGGCGAAGCGGGGCGCGTCGCACACCGGTGATTGCACCAGGGTGTCGCGAAGGTGGCGCCGCACCGTGGCCAGATTATCCAGATCGCCGGCCAGATCGCGGGCCCGGGCGCGGTAGGCGTCCCAGCTGTCCACCACCAGTTCCGGCAGGCCGGCGTTGACCAGGTGGGAGGCGGCATGCCGTCCGGCGAAGGTGGGGCCGGGCAGGGTGATCACCGGCACCCCCATCAACAGCGCTTCGCAGGTGGTCAGGCCGCCGGAGTAGGGCCAGGGGTCCAGGGCGATGTCGATGCGGTTGTAGGTATCGAGAAAGGCGATGTGGTTTTCCGGGCCTTCCAGCATTACGCGTTGCCGCTCGATGCCGGCGGCTTCGAATTCCGACCACAGACGTTCGCGGAAGGTGGCGTCGCTGTACTGGCCACTCTTCAGCAGCAGCCGACTGTGGGGAATCTCCTCAAGCAGGCGCGCCCACTCGCCGATCAGCTGGGGATTGATCTTCGCCGGGTTATTCAGACAGCCGAAGGTCACATAGCCGTTTGCGGCGGCCGGCAGCGCGCCCACCGGCGGCGCGTGCTCCGGCGGCATATAGCAGATGTAGTCGTCGGGCATCCGGATCAGCTTCTCCAGATAGTCCGCGTCGCAACCCGGTGGCGTTTCCACCGAGTCACTGATCAGGTAATCAATGGCATCCAGCCCGGTGGTGTTTACCAGGCCGCCCACCCACTTAACGATCAGCGGCGCCGGTTCCCGGGCGATCAGCCGCAGGCGGTTGCCGTCGGTGTGGCCGCTCAGGTCGATCAGAATGTCCACCTGATCCTGCTCTATCAACGCTTCCACGCTGGCGTCCGGACGGCCGGCGACGTTGTGCCATTGGTCGGTGATTGCCCGCATCCGTGCGGTGAGCGGGTCTTTCAGGTCGCTGGTGGAATAGACCGTCAGCCGGAAGCCCTCTTCAGGCAGATTCTCCAGGGCCGAGGTGATCATCTGTCCCACCGGGTGCATTCGCAGGCCGGAGGAAAGCAGGCCAACGGTGAGCCGACGGCTTTCTTCGCGGCCGCCGCCTTCCGGCCGGCGCGGCCGTTGAGCCGGTGAAAAGCTTGCCCGCCAGCGCTGAATCAGGGCAGCGATGTCCTGGTGGCTCAAGGAGGGGTCGTAATGGGCGTTAAAGATGCGGTTGGAAAAGGCCTCGAGATAGTCCGGCCTGCGTTTCAGCGCCTCTTCGAAGTAGTGAGCGCCCCGGGCGAAGTCAGCCATCTCGCAGTATTTCCCGGCCACCAGGTTATAGAAGCTGGGGTTGTTGCTATCCAGCTCCAACAGGCGCTGACAGTCGGCGAGTACGTCTTCCATGCGCCGCGCCGCCGAGAAAATATTGATTCTCTGGGTCAGGATGGCCGGGCTGTCCGGATCCAGGGAGCGTGCCGTGTCGATACTTTCCATCGCCCGTTCGCGCCGGCCCTGGGCACTGTATACGCGTGCCAGCAGTGCGTGTGCCGCCGCGTGCCGGGGATTCAACGCCAGGCATTGCTGAAGCTCCCGTGACGCCTGATCCCAGTCTTTCAAGGCGAAGCGGGCGGAACCCAGCCAGTAAAAACCCTGGTCATCGTTCGGCTCCAGGCGGGTGGCCTCCGCCAGCGCCTCCAGGGCGTCCGCCGGGCGCTTCAGTTCTACCCGCGCCGCCCCCAGAGAGCGCCATGAGTAGGCGTAGTTCGGATGGCGTCGGGTCATCAAGACGGCTTGCTTCTCCGCTTTTGCGAATTCGCGGCCTTTCCAGGCCTGACGATACGCGTGCTTGATGCGTGAGAAGGTGGCGGACGGTGTGGTTTTGACGGACATGATGACCCCGGGCCTGCGTTATGGCGGTAGGAAGAGGTTAGCAGTGGGCCGGACGGGCTAAAGATGGGATTAAGCGGGGGTTTAAGCGGTTATTTCAGGGCTTTGGCGGCGGCGGAACGAAAGAAGGCCCCTTGTGGGGGCCTTCTGTATCCCGATGGCTGGCTGGTTAGCCGAGCAGGGACAGGACGCTCTGCGGTACCTGGTTGGCCTGGGCCAGTACGGAGGTGCCGGCCTGCTGCAGGATCTGCGCGCGGGTCATGTTGGACACTTCCACCGCGTAGTCGGCATCTTCGATGCGCGAACGGGCCGCGGACAGGTTGGTTTCGGTGGTGCTCAGGTTGGTGATCGCGGAATCGAAACGGTTCTGCATGGCACCCATTTCGGAGCGCAGGCTGTCCACGTCGCTGAGCGCGGAGTCCAGGGCGGCCAGCGGGTTCTCGGTGGCTACCTGGGTGGAATCGTCGGTGACGCCGCTCACTTCCTTGGCATCGGCCGCTACGGTGTAGCTGATGCTGGCGGAACCGGTGGCGGTACCGTCGCTGACGGTCAATTCTGCTTCGTAGTAGCTGACTTCACCGCCGTTCTCGTTTTTCACGTAGGCGTTGCCCTTGTCGTCAACAATCAGACTGTTGGTGCCGTCGGCAGCCGGAGTGCCGGTAAAAGTACCTTGGCTGATTTCATCTGCGTCGACGTCGGTGGAGTCGGCACCGGTGGCCCCCGCGTCGGCGGCGGTGATGTTGTAGCTCTGACCGTCGACCTCAATGGTGTCACCATCGGCGGGCACTTCAGCCAGGCGGGTGTTCACGTTGAAATCGTCCAGACCCAGGGTCTCGGCGTTGATTTCCTTCAGGTTCATGGTGATCTGCTCACCATCGTTGGCGCCGACCTGGATGGAGAATTCCTGGTCTTCAGCCAGCACTTTCACGCCGTTGAAGTTGGTTTCTTCGGAGATACGGTCGATCTCGCCCAGGCGCTGGGTGATTTCGTCCTGGATGGAGTTCAAATCTTCCGGAGAGTTGGTGTCGTTCTGTGCCTGAACGGTCAGCTCACGGATGCGCTGCAGGTTGTCGTTCACCTGGTTGAGCGCGCCTTCAGCGGTCTGCGCCACGGAGATACCGTCGTTGGCGTTACGCTGGGCTTGTGCCAGACCGGTGGTCTGGGCGGTCATGCGGTTGGCGATGGCCTGGCCGGCGGCGTCGTCGGCGGCGCTGTTGATGCGCAGGCCGGAAGACAGACGCTCCATGGAGGTCTGCAGAG
>NZ_CAXPXK010000033.1:0-90521 GCF_964221125.1 Alloalcanivorax sp. | reverse complement strand
AGGCCTACCGGGCCGTGGACGGCGCCCAGACCAACGGCTTCGAGCTGACCGCCTCCGGCGAGATCCTGCCGCGCTGGCAGATGCTGGCCGGCTACACCCACCGGGTCACCGAGGACCCGGACGGGGACGAGCTGAACACCACCTCCCCGGAGGAGATGGTGCGCCTGTCCACCCGCTACCGGTTGAGCGGCCGGTTTGACGGCCTGACGGTCGGCGCCGGCGTGGCCTGGCAAAACCGGATCTACGCCTTCGTCGACCGCCCGGGCCAGAGTGGTCAATACAAATTCGTCCAGGACAGCTACACCCTGGTGGACCTGATGGCCCGCTACCGCTTCAGCCCGGCCCTGGCGGTGACCGCCAATGTCAGCAACCTCACCGACGAGAAGTACTACAACAACCTGGGCTTCTATAACGGCGGCTACTACGGCGACGCCCGTCAGTACAGCCTCAAGCTCAACTACAACTTTTAGGAGCATGATTGGTTAATAAATGATCATTGGTTAACCTTGTTACTTGTTGGAAGTTGACAGGGGCCGGCGCGCTGCTAGTCTGATGCGGACTGTTCAGAGAGATTTCATCATGACTGTAGCCGCCGCCACGCCCCTGTCCGACGCCGCCCCGAACGCCGTACGCCACGATTGGCACCGCGGTGAGATCGAGGCGCTGTTCACCTTGCCGTTCAACGACCTGCTGTTCCGGGCCGCCTCCGTGCACCGCCAGCACTTCGATCCCAACGCGGTGCAGGTCAGCACGCTGCTGTCGATCAAGACCGGCGCCTGCCCGGAAGACTGCAAGTACTGCTCCCAGTCCGGCCACTACAACACCGAGCTGGAAAAAGAGAAGCTGCTGGAAGTGGAGCGGGTGCTGGAAGAGGCGCGCGCCGCCAAGGAAAAAGGCGCTTCGCGCTTCTGCATGGGGGCGGCCTGGCGCAGCCCGCGCGCCAAGGACATGCCCTATGTGCTGGACATGGTGCGCCAGGTGAAATCCCTGGGGCTGGAAACCTGCATGACCCTGGGCATGCTCGACGAGGGGCAGGCACAGAGCCTGGCCGAGGCCGGCCTGGACTACTACAACCATAACCTGGACACCTCGCCGGAATACTACGGCCAGGTGATCACCACCCGTACCTACAGCGACCGCCTGACCACCCTGGCCAATGTGCGCGACGCCGGCATGAAGGTGTGCTGCGGCGGCATCGTCGGCATGGGTGAGAACCGCAACGACCGGGTCGGCCTGCTGCAGCAGCTGGCCAACCTGCCGGAGCATCCGGAGTCGGTGCCGATCAACATGCTGGTGAAGATCGAAGGCACGCCGCTGTCCGACGTGGACGATCTGGACCCGTTCGAGTTCGTGCGCACCGTGGCGGTGGCGCGGATTCTGATGCCCAAGTCCTATGTGCGGCTGGCCGCCGGGCGCCAGGAAATGAACGACGAGGCCCAGGCCCTGTGCTTCATGGCCGGTGCCAACTCCATGTTCTACGGCGAGCGTCTGCTGACCACCGACAACCCGGAAGCCACCCACGACCATCAGCTGTTCCAGCGCCTGGGCATCCATTCCCTGGACCCGCGCCACGAAGCCTCCGACGAGGCCCACGAGGAAGCGCTGCGCCAGCAAGTGGCGGAGAACGAAGCGGCGCAGAGCGGCTTGTACCACGATGCGCTGGCGTACAGCGGGCAGAGCCGGCGCGGCGCCAAGCACGTGCTGGACAAGGACACCGGCCGCCCTGCCCACCGGAAGCTGGACGCCTGAACCGCGCGGAGTCACTCCCTTGGCTTTCGATCTCACGGCGCGCCTGGACGAACGGCGCGCCCGGCAGCGCTTCCGCCAGCCGACGCTGATGGACGGCCCCTGTGGCCGCACCGCGATGGTGGACGGCCGCGAACACCTGAACTTCTGCGCCAACGACTACCTGGGCCTGGCCGGCGACCCGGAGGTGGTGGCGGCGTTCCGCGACGCCGCCGACCGCTGGGGCGTGGGCAGCGGCGCCTCCCACCTGGTGTGCGGCCACCAGCGTCCGCACCAGCAGCTGGAAGAGGCCCTGGCGGCGCACACCGGCCGCGAGCGGGCGCTGCTGTTCTCCACCGGCTACATGGCCAATATCGGCGCCATTACCGCCCTGGTCGGCAAGGGCGACGCCCTGTTCCAGGACCGCCTTAACCACGCCTCCCTGCTGGACGCGGGCCTGCTCAGCGGCGCCCGCTTCCGGCGCTTCGCCCACAACGATGCCGCCGCCCTGGCCGGACAGCTGGCGCGCAGCGACGCCGGGCGCAAGCTGGTGGTCACCGACGGCGTGTTCAGCATGGATGGCGACCAGGCGCCCCTGGCCGCCTATCTGGACGCCTGCGAAGCGGACGATGCCTGGTTGATGGTGGACGATGCCCACGGCCTGGGCGTGCTGGACGGCCAGGGCCGGGGCACCGCGTTCGCGCAGGGGGTCAACGGGCGGGTGCCGGTCTACATGGGCACGCTCGGCAAGGCGCTGGGCACCGCCGGCGCCTTTGTGGCCGGCTCCAACGAACTGATCGAAACCCTGATTCAGTTCGCCCGCACCTATGTCTACACCACCGCCATGCCCGCCGCCGTGGCCGCCGCCACCCTGGTGAGCCTGGACAAGGCGCGCCGTGAACCGCAGCGCCGGGCGCATCTGAACGCCCTGATCCAGCGGTTCCGCCGTGGCGCCGCCGAGCTGGGCTATACGTTGATGGATTCCGACACCCCCATTCAGCCGATCCTGATCGGCGACGACGGCGCCGCGCTGGCGCTGAGCCGCGCCCTGGCGGCGCACGGCGTGCTGGTGTCCGCGATCCGCCCGCCCACCGTGCCGGAGGGCCAGGCTCGCCTGCGCGTCACCCTTTCCGCCGCGCACCGGGAGGCGGACGTGGACCGTCTGCTGGGCGCCCTGGAGGACAATGCATGCCGCGTCTGATTCCTTTCCACAACACCTACAAGGCCACTGGCGTCAGCGACGACCAGGCCCGGGACATCGTGCTGATCCACGGCTGGGGCCTGCACGCCATCGTCTTCGACGACATCGTGCCGGCGCTGCTGGAACGCTTCCGGGTCACGGTGGTGGACCTGCCGGGGATGGGGCAGAGCCCGCTGCCCAATGACCCCTACACCCTGGACTTTCTGGCCGACCAGGTGGCCGCGGTGATGCCGGCGCGCGCCCATCTGCTGGGTTGGTCCCTGGGCGGGCTGGTGGCGCTGCGGCTGGCGCTGGATCACCCGGACCGGGTGCAATCCGTGGTCACGGTGGCCACCACGCCGCGCTTCACCGCCGCCGACGACTGGCCGGCGGCGATGAAGCCGGACATCTTCAACGCCTTCGAGCAGATGTGCCGCGAGGATTACGAAGGCACCCTGGTGCGCTTCCTGGCGCTCAACTGCAAGGGCGCCGAGAGCATGCGCCAGGACGTGGCGCGGCTTAAGGAGATTCTCTACTTCTGCGGCCTGCCCGCCCACCGGGCGCTGCGCGAGGGGCTCGCGATTCTGCGTGATACCGACCTGCGCGGCGACCTGGCGACGCTGGACATGCCGCTGCACATGATCTTCGGCGCGCGCGACAACATCGTGCCGGCGGCGGCCATGGCCGCGGTCGAGCCGCTGCTGAACGAGCGCGGCGACACCGCGCTGATCGAGCAGGTCGCCCATGTGCCGTTCCTGTCCGCCCCCGATACCTTTACCCGGGCCGTTTATGACTTCTATCGCCGACACCAGCTCATTGATGGATAAGGCGGCGGTGAGCGACCGTTTCGGTCGCGCCGCGCCCAGCTACGACGCCCACGCCGGCCTGCAGCTGGCCTGCGCGCTCAGCCTGCTGGACATGGCGCCGGCGGAACTGCCCGACAGCCACGCCCTGGAGCTGGGCTGCGCCACCGCGCCCCTGGCCCGGCGTCAGCAGAGCCGCTGGCCGGACAGCCGCTGGTTGGCGGTGGACCTGTCGCCGTCGATGCTGGCGGAGGCCCGGGCGCGTGGGCGCACCGGCGAGCGCTTCCAGCCGCTGTGCGCGGACGCCGAGAGGCTGCCGCTGGCCGACGCCGGCCTGGGGCTGGTGTATTCCAGCTTCGCGCTGCAATGGTGTTTGCCGGAGCGGGCCATGGCGGAAGCGGCCCGCGTGCTGGTGCCCAGCGGCCACCTGTTGCTGGCGGTGCCGCTGGCCGGTTCGCTGCACGAATTGCGCGACAGCTGGGCCGCCGCCGACGGCGCCCGCCGCCCGCGCCTGAACCGCCTGCCGGCGGAGGCCGACTGGCGCCGGGCGCTTGGGGGCGCCGGCCTGTTCCCCCAGCAGTGGCGGCGGATGGCGTTCACCGAGCACTATCCGGACGTGAGAACCCTGGTCCGGGCCTTCAAGGCCACCGGCGTCGACCATGTCCAGGGCGGCTCGACCGGCCTCACCGGCAAAGCGGCCTGGCGGGCCCTGTGCGACGCCTACGAAGCACGCCGCCAGCCGGCCGGGCTGCCGCTCACCTGGGACGTGCTGTTCGTAGAAGCAATCAAGGAACCCCATGGCTGATACCCCTTCCCCCGAACGTCCCCCGCTGCCCGTTCTCAAGGGCGTGTTCTTTATCACCGGCACCGACACCGAGGTGGGCAAAACCTGGGTCAGCTGCCGGCTGCTGGAGCGTGCCCGGGAGGCGGGCCTGAGTTGCTACGGGCTCAAGCCGATCGCCGCCGGCTGCGAGGAGACCGCCGACGGGTTGCGCAACGAGGACGCCGTGAATCTGATGGCGTCATCGTCGCTGGCGCTGCCCTATGACGTGGTCAATCCGGTGGCGCTGAAAGCGGCCATCGCGCCGCACATCGCCGCCCGGCAGGAGGGGCGTCGGATCAGCCTGTCGCAACTGGCCGGCTATGTGCGCGGTGCCCTGAGCAGCCATCCGGCGGATCTGGTACTGGTGGAGGGCGCCGGCGGCTGGCGGGTGCCGCTCAACGACCGGGAAATGCTGTCCGCGCTGGCGGTGGAGCTGAACCTGCCGGTGATCCAGGTGGTGGGGATGAAGCTCGGCTGCATCAGCCACGCGCTGCTCACCGCCGAGGCGATCCAGGCGGACGGGCTGCGCTATACGGGCACGGTGGCCAACTGTTTCGGTGAGATGGACGTGCGGGAGGAAAATCTGATCACCCTGCGGCAGCACCTGCCGGGGGCGTTCACGGTGATTTAGCGCCCGGCGTGGCCGGGCGCCGCCGCCGTCGTCAGACGTTCGGGTTCAGGGTGTAGGTGCCGGTCACGCTGGCTTGGTCGAGAATGTGCCCCTGCATGGCTTCCACCACCTGGGGGCCGCGAATTTCACCGCTCAGGCCCAGGGACGTCACGTCCAGCGCGTAGACGGTGAAGGTGTAGTGGTGCAGCCGCTCGTCGTTCCAGGGCGGGCAGGGGCCGTCATAGCCGCCATAGACGCCTTTCATGTCCGGGTCGCCGGCCAGGAAGTCGGTGTAGTCGTTGGCGCCGCGAATGCCTTTCGCGGTTTGCCCGATCTCCTTGCCGCGCGGCACCACGCCGTCGGCGTCCTCGCCTTCATCGATCTGCCGCACGTCGGCGGGAATATCCACCAGAACCCAGTGGTAGAAATCCGCCCGGGGCAGATCCGCGGGCACGGTCTTGCCGTCCTGGTTCACGTCGGAGGCATCGGTGGGCGCGTCCGGGTCCACCACCAGCAGGGCGAAGCCACGGGTGCCTTCCGGTACACCGTCCCACACCACCTTGGGGTTGCGGTTGTCGCTCAGGCTCATGTGTTCTTTGGGATCGGGTACCGCGAATGCGAACGGGCCGGGAATCGGCTGGCCTTCGTTCACGCCTTCCACAGTAATGCGCATGCTCTCCTCCTGATTGGCTTAAAAGTGCCGTCTCTACAATACGGCCTACCCCCAGCATTGCGTCTCCGGCACCGGTAATTCAAGCCCCGTGCGCCTTCGATTTCACGCAACGGCCGCGTACCTGTCATCGCCTTGTCAATCTTCGCTGGGCGTTTACAGGGTTTTACAGAGCGCAACAGTTTAGTACGGCCGTGCAACTGTTTAAGTGCAACTTCCTGCTTACGCTTTGCCTGGATTCTTTATTAGGGGAGATCGGGGTATGGATCGCAAGCGTCGTCGTCTGGTACAGGCCATGGCCGTGGGCAGTGCCGCCACCTGGGTAGCCGGTTGTGGTGGGGGGAGTTCATCCGATTCGCCGCCGCCGTCCTCGGCGGCGCCCAATCAACCGGAAACGCCGGAGACCCCGGCGCCCTCGGAGCCCCGGGTTCCGCGGGTGGACTTTTCCCACGGGGTGGCGTCCGGTGATCCGCTCGCCGACCGGGTGATGCTGTGGACCCGCGTTACCCCTCGGGAGGAAACGTCGGGCCCGATACCGGTGACCGTCACGGTGGCCCGGGACGCGGCGCTGCTGGATCCGGTGGCGCGCTTCGAGACCCAGGCCGACGCCGAGCACGATTTCTGCGTCAAACAGGACGCCACCGGGCTGGAAGCGGGGCGCTGGTATTACTACCGGTTCAGCGTGGCGGACCAGCGTTCGCCCATCGGCCGGACCCGCACCTTGCCGGCGGCGGACCGCTACGTGGACCGGGCCCGGTTCGCGGTGGTCTCCTGCGCCAACATTTCCCACGGCTACTTTTCCGTCTACAAGACCCTGGCCGAGCACGGCGATCTGGATTTCGTGCTGCACCTGGGCGACTACCTGTATGAATACGGCATCGGCGAGTACGGCGACGTGCCCGACCGGGACCCGGTGCCGCCCCACGAAATGGTGACCCTGGAGGATTACCGCCAGCGCCACGCCCAGTACAAGGGCGACGTGGACCTGCAGGCGGTGCACCAGCAATACCCGATGATCGTGATCTGGGACGACCACGAAAGCACCAACGACAGCTACCAGGACGGCGCCGAGAACCATCAGCCGCTCACCGAAGGCGACTGGGAGACGCGCAAGAACATCGCCCGCCGGGTGTATTTCGAATGGATGCCGATCCGCGAACAGAACCCGGGGGATTTCGCCACCATTTACCGGCGCTTCCAGTTCGGCGACCTGATCGACCTGAGCATGCTGGACACCCGCCTGGAGGGCCGCGACGAGCCCCTGTCGTTGCCCTTCGACCCGGCCCGCAACGACCCGGAGCGGCGTCTGATCAGCGACACCCAGATGCAGTGGCTGCTGGACGGCCTGAGCGCGTCCACCGCCCGCTGGCGGTTCATCGGCCAGCAGGTGATGTTCGCCCAGCTCAACATCGCCGAGATTCCTTCGCTCAACGAGCACGCGCCGCAACTGCGCGGCAATCTGTCGGCCATCAACATGGATCAGTGGGACGGCTACGCCGCGGACCGCTTGAAGATTCTCAACCACCTGGACGACAACAACATCGACAACGTGGTGATCCTCACCGGCGATATCCATACCTCCTGGGCCAGCGAAATCTATCGCAATCCGGGCACCTTGCTCGGCGACCTGTTTGACGCGCCCCTGGCCGCGGAATTCGTCACCCCGGCGGTGACCAGCCCGGGCTTTCCGGAAGGCGCGGCGGAGCTGGCCGGCGTCGCCGTGCCGGTGGTCAACCCGCACATCCGCTATGTGGAAGCCAAATCGCGCGGTTTCATTCTGATGGACGTGAACCACCAGCGTGCCCAGGCGGAATTCTATTACGCCCGCGACATCGAGTCCTTCGACCTGCGCGGGCAGATCGACGAAAGCAAAACCAAATTGGTGGCGGTGTACAGCGGTGACAGCCGGCTGCGCGAAGAAGGCCTGCGGCCCTCGCGCCCGCGCACCCTGCGCACCGCACTGTTCCACCCGCCGGCACCGGCGAGCGCATCCACGGAGGAGATGGCATGAACTGGACAATCCAACGACTGGCGCTGGCCGCCGCCCTGGGCCTGACCCTGGCCGCCTGCGGCGGCGACAGCGGCAGCGACGGCGGCGCCACGCCGCAGCCCAATGAGCCCGAGGAGCCGGAAACCCCGGTGGACCCGGAGCCGGAACCGGAACCCACGGTGCTGGAGCGGGTTCGCTTCCTGACCATCGGCGATTCCGGCAGCGGCTCGGACGGCGCCTACGCGGTCGGCCAGGCAATGGCGGATATCTGTGCCGTGAAACTGGGCGCGGAAAACGACCCCGAGCGGGCCGGCTGTGATTTCGTGGTCGGCCTCGGTGACAACATTTACGAGTCCGGTGTCACCAGCGTCGACGACCCGCAGTTCGAAGAGAAATTCGAGCTGCCGTTCGAGCCGGTGGACCTGCCGTTCTATCTGGTGCTGGGCAACCACGACAACACCGCCTATGTGGGCGGCGACGGCGCCGGCAACGCGCGCGGTGAATTCCAGGTGGACTACACCTACTTCGACGGCCGTCTGTCGGACCGCTGGATCATGCCGGACCGCTATTTCCAGCAGGACGCCGGCGAGACCGAGAGCGGCGCGCCGCTGGTGTCGCTGTTCGCGCTGGACTCCAACCCGATCGCCGGCGGCTTCGCCGACGCGGACCTGGATTACGCCTACCACACCTACGGCATCAACCAGCTGAACTGGGCGGTGAGCGCCATCGGCGGCTCCCAGGCGGAGTTCAAAATCGGCCTGGCGCACCATCCCTACCTGTCCAACGGCACCCACGGCAACGCCGGCAACTATGACGGCGTGCCCAGCCAGATCCTGCCGGTGCTGGCGGGCGACCGCTGGCGGGCGTTCATGGAAGAAGCGGTCTGCGACAAGACCGATTTCTTCTTCGCCGGCCACGACCACGATCTGCAGGTGCTCGACGCGGTGCCCGAGTGTGGCCGCACCGAGTTCGTGGTCAGCGGCGCGGCCAGCAAGACGCGCAGCCTGGACGACCCGGAGCGCAACCAGGCGCCGTTCCAGATCGGCGATGTGTACGGTTTCTTCTGGATGGAAGCGGTGGAAGCGGACAGCCAGGCCGGCACGCCGGCGCGGCTGTGCCTGGAAGCCTATGTGGTGGAGCCCGGCGTCGAGGGGCTGGGCGTGCTGGACGCCGGCCAGGCCACCCCGGCCTATCAGCGCTGCTACGACAAGCAGCCCGCCGCCGGCATCCCGGCCAGCAATGATTTCTCCAGCGATATCTTCACCAGCGGCGAGGCCTTCCCGCTGCCGCTGCCGGACGGCTTCGACGCGGACTTCAGCGGCCCCCTGCAGGCGTTCCGCGATCAGCTGATTTCCGGGTTCAACCAGGCCATGGCGGGCCTGCCGGAGGGGCCGCAGCAGGAAGTGGCGGCGCAGATTCTGGCCGGGCTGGATACGCTGTTCAGCGCCCTGGACGGCGCCGCGGCGGCGATCTCCGGCGGCGACGACGCGGATATGAGCCAGGCGTTCCAGGGCGCGTTGGCGGCGTCCCAGCAGTTGGAAGCGATCGACACCAGTGTGTTGCCGGCGCCGTTTGACCAGCTCGGCGGTGCCTTCCAGGCGCTCAGTGAAGGGTTCGGCAACAGCGCCGACTTTGAGGGCGAGTCCTCCGGCACCCTGCAGGATGTGGCGTTCCTGGCCGGCCCGCTGGTGCAGCTGGCGCGCAACCTGGACAACATCGTCGACGGCGTCGACGAGCAGACCCCGGACGTGCCGGTGTTGTCCGGTCTCACCAAGGTGCTGTCCAGCGTATCGCTGGGTCTGGCCAACACCCTGGAGCAGTTGGTGCTGCTCGACACCAGCGCCACCGGCGAGCAGTTGGTGGGCACCATCCAGCTGGTCCTGGAGCAAGTGGTCAACGACGTGCTGTGGCTGGAGAGCGTCGACCAGGCCACCTTGCCCGGCAACCTGGTGTCCACCGCGCTGGCCTTTTTGACCCGGGAAGTCACCGAGCAGCTGGATAGGGGCCTGAGCCCGCTCAGCGGCTTGCTGGACCTGCTCTCGCCGGTGACCAACCTGCTCTCCGGATTGCTCGGCTTTCTCTAGCCGGTCCGGCTAGTCCCGCTGGCACAGCCAGTCGGCGATCATCGCCCAGCTCTCCTGCTGGGCGGTGGCGCCGCCGAGAATGCCCATGTGGCCGCCGGGGATGGTGACGTAGGTCTTGTCCCGGCTGCCCACCAGGGTATCCATGGCGTGGCTGCAATCGCGAGTGACAATGGGGTCCCCGGCGCCGGTGATATTGAGAATGCTGGCCTGGACGCGGCTCAGCTGGCCACCGCCGCCGGGCATCGGCAGCTGGCCCCGGGCCACCACGTTGTCCACCCACAGATAGTGAATGATGTCCTGAATCACGCCGCCGGGGTAGGCGACCATGTCGTTCAGAAAGGCGCCGTTGGTGGCGTGGGCACTGACGAAATCCCGGTCGTGCAGGTTCTTCACCAGGTTCCAATAGCCCTGCACGCTGGCCACCGGGTTGGTCAGCTTGAACGCCAGGCTGTTGGCCCACCCCGGTGACCGCAGCCAGGCCGGATTGAGGTCATGGGCACGCAACCCGGTACGCCGGCGCAGCCACTTCAGGTTGCGGCTCAGGCGCCGGTACTGTTTGCCCAGGGCGCCGTTGCGGTGATAGTCCGTGGGCGTGCCCACCAGCACCAGATTGGCGAGGTCCGGGTCCTGCCCGAGCCCCGCGTAGCAGAGGCTGAACAGGCCGCCGAAGCTCCAGCCGTGCAGGCTCAAGCGGCGCTCGCCGCTGTGCTCGCGCACCCGTTCCAGCAGCGCCGGCAGCTTTTCCGCGAAGTAGGTCGCCAGGCTGTGATGGTTTTCCGCCCGCCCGGGCCGCCCCCAGTCCACCAGATAGAGCTCGAAGCCCCGTGCGCGCAGATAGCGCACCAGGCTGCGCCTTGGGAACAGATCGTAGATCAGCATGTTCACCGCCAGCGGCGGCACCAGCACCAGCGGCGTACGCTGGGTGCGGGTACTGACCGGCACCACGTCGCCGTTGTCCAGTTCGATCTCGGTGTCCCGCAGCGGCGGGTAATAGCGCAACTGCACCAGGCCGTCATCGCTGATCACCTGAAAAGGCGTGGCGTCGGCCTGCACCAGGGCGTCGCTGCGGAAAAGGCGCTGGCCGGCGTTGCCGAGCCAGCGGCGGGCGGATTTCAGAGACGGCACCGAGGGCGCCGACAACATGGCCATGATTCAATCCTGCGAGCCGTTTTCGGGGCCGCGAAGTGTAGCGGGGAGGATCGAAACTGGCCGTCGCCGAAGCGACATGGGCGCCTGGCGCCGGGGTAAAACTAGAAGATGCCGGAATCCAGGCCGGCGGCCATGTACATGCCCAGCTCTTCCACCTGGTCGGCGAAGGCGTCCTGCCACTCGCCCTTGCACACCAGCGGGTCCTGCACCCAGTTCCAGCGCAGGCCGGTGACGATCGATTCCACCGCCCGGCGGGTGCCGGTGCCGTCCAGGCCGGCGCGGATATAAAGCGCGCAGGGCAGCCCCTGCTTGTCGTCGATCACCGCGTAGTAGGTGCGGTCAAAGAAGTCCTTCAGCGCGCCGCTCATGTAGCCCAGGTTCTCGGTGGTACCGAGCAGAATGGCGTCGCAGGCGAGCACGTCCTCCGGACCCGCCTCCAAGGGCGGCTTCCAGGTCACCGACACCTGCTCGATATCCGGGTGGCCGGCCCCCTTCAGGGCCGCGTCCACCAGCCGGCGGGTGTTCGGCGACGGCGCGTGCGCGACGATCAGTAGCTGTTTGCGATTACTCATGGGCTCAGTGTAGGTCATCCGGCGGTGAGTCTCATCGTTCCTCTCATCACTTCGCCGTTGAGAGTCCGGCTTGCTTTTGTGACAAGCCTCACATAAAAAGGTCGGGCTATATTCAGGAAAGTGCTTATAAAAGGGAGATAAGAATGAAACGTTTAGTTTTGGGGGTGGCGATTACCGTGATGGCGCCCGCCGCATTGGCGTCATCGAATCTGGATTCTTCTATCTATGTGGCGGCGGAGTTCACGCACACGGATTTTGGTATTTCCAAATCTGACTTCCCTGCCATGTCAGTGGGCGGGACCACCTTCGCGCCGACGGATGTCGATTCGCGGGATAGTGGTACCCATTTCCTGGTCGGTCTGCGACCGCACAGGAATTTTTCTTTTGACGTGGGGCGTATTGATTTCGGCGATGCATCCGTCACGTACCAGCCTTTCAGTATTGAGAGTGAGGTCTCGGTGGACGGGCTGGCATTGGGGGCGAACGCCTTGTTCCCGCTACACAACCAAGTCACTTTGTTCGCCCGGGTCGGGATGCTTGACTGGGATCTGGACGTGGAAGGCAGCGCAGCCGGCACGACTCTGGTAACCGGCGGCGATGATGGCTCCGACCCGTTCATGGGGGCCGGCTTCCTGTTCGGGTGGGACGCATTGAAGTTCCGGGGCAGTTTTACCCGTTATGAGATCGACGGCGACGACCTGGACACCTTTAGCGCGGGCTTGCAGTACTTCTTCGCTATCTAGCGTCGGTTCATTGCGCGTTAGCGAGAGGGCTCTCTCCATCGGGGACGCCGTCGCCCCGGGGGCCAGACAACCGCGAGGACCATTCTACTGCAAGGCAAGCTCCCACAATCCGCGCTTTGTAGAATGGTCCGGGCGGCGTTTCTGACCCGTGGCGGTTCCGCTGCCCAGTGAGCGGGGCAATGGTGGTGCCTGGAGGGAGATGTTTGGCCATGGACGGCCAAACTAACAGCGATCAGGGAAGACTTGAGCGGTCCCGGAAGGCACCACCATTGCACCGCGTCCCTGATGGAGGGTTCCAATGGTGATCAAAAGAGCTGCCGCTAAAGCGCGGAAAACCTGAATCTAATCAATGTAATCCAGCGGCAGGGCGGAAGTGTCGATCACCCGGCGCATCACGAAGCTGGAGTGGACGCCGCTGACGCCCTCGATGCGGGTGATCTTGTTGAGCAGGAACTGCTGGTAGTGGTCGATATCCGGCACCACCACCTTGAGCAGGTAGTCCGCCTCCTGGCCGGTGACCAGATAGCACTGCTGCACTTCCGGGTACTCGCCCACGGTGGCTTCGAAATTGGCGAAGCGCTCCGGGGTGTGGCGGTCCATGCTGATCTGGATCATCACGGTGAGATCGAGCCCCAGCTTGCGCGGGTCGAGCACGGTTTCCCGGCGCAGGATCACGCCCGCCTGTTCCAGCTTCTGCACACGCCGCGAGCAGGGTGAGGGGGACAGGCCGACCTGTTCCGCCAGCTGCTGGTTGGTGAGGCCGCCGTCCTGCTGCAAGGCGCGCAGGATACGCACGTCGGTACGGTCGAGATTTGCCGGTTTTTCCTTGGCCACGCAATAAACCCTCGCGTTTCGGTGGTTTCTGGCTCTTTCATTGCTAAAAGTGGCGAATATTCCGGGAAAAAGCAAGCACATTGCCGGGCCAGGCGCCTAGACTGTGTCCTGTCGCTGCGGGAAGGCCATAAGCCGGACCGCAGTCGGTCACGGGCCTCCGCCTTACCGGGCGGGGGTCGGTACCGAACCCAACGCCACGGCTTGATCAGCCGCGCGGCCAACACACCGGCGATCCCGGACCCGGCCCAGGCATACCGAATTCAAGGAGTCCGTCATGAGTTTTGATCATCGCAAATACGCGCCTTTCCCCGTCGTCGATAAGCCGGACCGCCGCTGGCCGTCCCGCCGCATCGAGAAAGCCCCCCTATGGGCGGCGGTGGACCTGCGCGACGGCAACCAGGCGTTGATCAAGCCGATGAACGTGGCTCAGAAGAAGCGCTTTTTCCAGTTGCTGGTGGAGCTCGGCTATAAGGAAATCGAGGTGGGTTTCCCGTCCGCCAGTCAGATTGACTACGATTTCTGCCGGGCCCTGATCGAGGATGACCTGGTGCCCGACGACGTCAGCATCCAGGTGCTGACCCAGGCGCGCCAGGAACTGATCGAGCGCACCTTCGAATCGCTGCAGGGCGCCAAGAAGGCGATCGTCCACATCTACAACGCCACCTCGCCGACGTTCCGTCAGCAGGTGTTCAATGTGGACAAAGAGGGCTGCAAGAAGATCGCCGCCCAGGCCGCCCAGTGGGTGCGGGATTGCGCCGCCGCCCAGCCGGACACCGACTGGAGCTTCCAGTATTCACCGGAAACCTTCAGTGCCACCGAGACCGATTTCGCCATTGAGGTGATCGACGCGGTCAACGACGTGTGGCGCCCGGATCAAGGCCAGCGGGTGATCATCAACCTGCCGGCCACCGTGGAAGTGAGCACGCCCAATGTGTTCGCCGACCAGGTGGAAACGGTCAACGACAACATCCGTTACCGCGAGCACGTGCTGATCAGCGTCCACACCCACGACGACCGTGGCTGCGGCGTGGCGGCGGCGGAACTGGCGGTGATGGCCGGCGCCGACCGGGTGGAAGGCACCCTGCTGGGCAACGGCGAGCGCACCGGCAACATGGACCTGGTGACCGCGGGCATGAACCTCTATGCCCAGGGCATCGACCCGGAAATCGACTTCTCGCGCATGAAGGAGATCATCGCGCTGGTGGAGGAGATCACCGAGATCCAGACTCATCCGCGTCACCCGTACGCCGGCGATCTGGTGTTCACCGCCTTCTCCGGCAGTCACCAGGATGCGATCCGCAAGTGTCTGGCCCAGTACAAGCCGGGTGACACCTGGCGCGTGGCGTACCTGCCCATCGACCCCCACGATCTGGGCCGCCGCTACGAGGAAGTGGTGCGCATCAACTCCCAGTCCGGCAAGGGCGGCGTCGCCCATGTGCTCGAGCGGGACTTCGGCCTGACGCTGCCGCGCTGGTTGCAGCAGGAGCTGGCGCTGGTGGTGCAGCAGGACGCCGAGGAAGACGGCGGCGAGATCACCGGCGAGCGCATTCATCGTCGCTTTAACGGCGACTACCTGAACGTGCCGGCGGGTTGGACGCTGCGCTCCTACGACCTGCACCGCACCGACGCCGGCGTCAAAGCCAGCATCAGTGTCGGCGAAAAAGGCGACACCGTGGATCTCAACGGTCAGGGTGAAGGGGCGGTGGGCGCCCTGGTGGACGCGCTCAACCGTCGCCACGGCTGGCAGATCCGCGTGGAGGCTTTCGATGAGTCGTCCCTGGGCGATGACACCGAAGCCAACGCCATGGCCTGTGTGCGGGTGCGTGTCGGTGAGCGGGTGCAGAGTGCGGTGGCGCTGGCCGCCGACACCACCGCCGCGGCGTTGCAGGCGATCCTGTGCGCCGCCGGTCGGGTGGCGGAAACCGCCGACGTGGAGGCGCCGGCCCGGGCCCAGGCCTGAGCCGCCGCCGGTTCAGATCTCCAGAAACGTCTCCAGAACCCGGCCCAGGCGTCGCTGCGCGGCGCTGAAGCGGGCCGGGTCCGCGAGCATCTCCGCTTCGCTCTGAATCCAGGGCCCGTCCTTGAGTTCGTCGGCGCATTCGCGACACAGCGCGCGCGCCTCGTGTTCACCCAGTTCCAGATGAAACTGCAGCGCCAGCACCCGGTCGCCGAACCGGAATGCCTGGTTCTCACAGCCCCAGCTGCGTGCCAGATGCACGGCGCCGTCGGGAATCGCGAAGGTGTCACCGTGCCAGTGCAGTACCGGCGCGCCGTCATCGAACAGGGCGCCGATCGGATCGTGCCGCCCGGCGTCGGTGCTCTGCACCGGAAACCAGCCGATCTCCGGCTCCGGGTTGGCGGTCACCGGAGCGCCCAGCACGCGGGCGATCAGTTGCGCGCCGAGACACACCCCCAGCACCTTTTTGTCCGCCGCGATGCACTGTTCGATAAAACGCTTTTCCGCCGCCATCCACGGGTAGCGGGCTTCGTCGTCGGCGCCCATGGGGCCGCCCATTACGATCAGGGTATCCAGCTGCTCCGGTTCGGGCAGCGGTTCGCCTTGGTAAAAGCGGGTGGCGGACAGTCGCGCGCCGCGCTGTCCCAGCCAGGTTTCCATGGTGCCGAGCTTTTCGAACGGTACATGGGACAAGTAGTGAACGCGCATCAGAACAGATACTCCGCTTGCAGAATCGCCAGCGCCTGCTCGCCCTCGCCGTACAGCATCAGGCGCTGCCCCTGGATCTCGAACCGCCGGGTGCGCTCCAGGGCGTCGGTGAAGGCCTGGGCCTGATCCGGGCCGCTGCAGGCGCGCTTGGTGGTGGCCAAGGCTTCCAGGGTAAGACGGCCGTCGTCGTTTTGGTAGCCGCCGGAAAGGCTGTTGCAGCCGGTGCTGCCCTTCACCCGCTGCCCCTCGCTGTGAAATACCAGGTGCGCCTGGGTGTTCTGGTCCCGGGGCGGCGGGGTCTGCTCGTCGCCCACCTGGATCAGTTTCCAGTAGGTGTCGGCGAACGGCGGCTCGGCGGTGGCGGCGTGCAGCGACAGGCTGGTCGGGCCGTCCGAGGCGCCGTTGAGTACCCGGTGGGGCGCCGTGGTGGTGAACTGCACGGCGCCGTCCAGGATCACGCGGGCGTCCACCACGTAGCGGTGCGTGTCGTCGATCATGTCGCCGTTGTAGTAGAGCCGGAACGGCATCTTGCCGTCTTCGACCACCAGGCGTGTCAGCCGTTGAACCACCGGGGTGGCGTCCGCCGCGCCCTGGTCCCGGAGGGTCAGCACCAGCACGCTGGTGTCCGGTACCTCGGCGTCGTCGGGCAGCACCACCTGGCCTTCCAGGGTGCCCACGCCGGATGCGTCGCGCCGGTAGTCACCGGCGAAGGGGCCGTCGCCGGCCAGCGTCAGGGACGGGTTCTCCAGGGTGATGGTGAGCGGGTCCTGGTTCAGGGGGTCGTCGTCGCGGGTGTTCAGGTAGCTGAGCAAAAGGGTGTCGTCGTCCTGTTTTTCCCAGCGCACGCCGCGGTGGCCGTGGTCGCCGACCAGATAGAGCTGGCCGTCGTTCTCCAGCACCAGCGCGTGCAGCGGGTTCTCGCCCTCGGGCCGCCAGATGCCGGCCAGGCCGTCGCGGGCCTCGGTGGCGTCCTCGGGCGATGGGGCCGAAACGGGCTCCACGGGTGACGGCGTGTCCGTGTTGTCACAGGCCGCGAGGGCGAACAACAACGGCAAGGCGAACCAAACAGGTCTCATAGGGCGGTCTCCGGACTACGGGAAAGCGGACGGTCGGATTGTAGTTGCGGCCGCGGGGCGGCGGATGGGGTTCAGAGTCCCCCGGCGGCGGATAAGTTCGCCGCGCCGCGGTCAGGGTGGTGGAATCCTGACCAGCGGCAGCTGCTTCTGAATCCACAGTGTGCGCTGTTCGACGTACACGGTGGTGCCGCGCACATCGTAATAGCTGGGGCGGGGCAGCAGTACCGCCAATTGCGCCGCCTGGGCCGGGCTCAGGGTTTGCGCGTCGACGTCGAAATAGTGCCGGGCGGCGGCCTGGGCGCCGAACAGGCGGTTGCCCCACTGGGCGGTGTTCAGATACAGCTCCAGGATGCGCTTCTTGGACAGGGTCGCTTCCAGCATCAGCGCGATCAAGGCCTCCTGAATCTTGCGGGCGTAGGACTTTTCACTGCTCAGGAACAGGTTCTTGGCCAGCTGCTGGGTCACCGTGGAGCCACCGGCCACCGGGCGGCCCGCTTCCTCGTTGCGCTCGATGGCATGGCGGATGCCGCGCCAGTCGAAGCCGATGTGCTCCATGAAGCGGGCGTCCTCGGAAATCAGCACCGCGCGCTTGAGGTCGTCGGCGATCTGCTCGTAGTCCCGCCACTCGTAGCGCACCGCGCCGTGCTCCCGGGCGCGCTCCATGAACGCGGTGTCGTCCGGGTTGTGGTCGCGCAGTTCCAGCACCGGGATCAGATAGCGCAACTGAGAGGCCACACCGACGGCGATCACCAGCGTCAGCGCGATGAGAAAGAATCGTTTCATACGGGAATCGGCATCCTGCTCCGCAAGAGGCTTATCTTCGCCAAAACGGCGGGCGTTGTCAGGTACTCAGTCCCCGCTTCGGTGATTTTCCCCCGTTGCCTGGTCGCCGGTGGCGCTCAGCGCGGCGACCGCCTCCCGGTTGTTGACGAACAGATTGTCTTCACCCAGCTCCGCCATCAGGCCGGTGTGGTCGAGCACGTCGCGAACCTGTTTCTTGACGCCGGAGAGCGTCAGCCGCACGCCGCGCAGGCCCAGGTCACGGCGCAGGGTGGCCAGGGTGTCGGCGCCGGTGGCGTCCATGGCGTTCATCGCCGAGGCGCAGATCAGCACCACCCGGATCTCCGGTTCGGCGCGCAGTCGCTCGCGGATAAAGCGGTCCAGCAGCGGCGCGGTGATGTAGGTCAGCGAAGCGTCCATGCGCAGCGCCAGCACCCCCGGCGCCACCGGCGGCAGGCCGTGCAGGGCACGGTCGCGCAGGGTGCCGGCGGCGTGCAGGCCCAGCTCGATCAGGCGCGGGTGCGAGCGGCGGTACAGGAAGAACAGGATCGACAGCAGGAAGCCGGTGAGTACCCCCCAGTGCAGGTAGGGCACCGAGGCCAGCGTAACCAGGAAGGTGGCGAGGCCGACCAGGCCGTCGTCCACCGAGGCCCGCCACAGGCGGACAAAGGCCATCGGGTCAAGCAGCCCGAATACCGGCACGATAATGATCGCCGCCAGGATCGCCCGGGGCAGGTGTTGCAGGTAGCCGGTGAAAAACAGCAAACACAGCAGGGTGCAGAGGGCCGCGAACAGCGCCGACCAACCGCTGGTGGCGCCCACATAGCGATTCAGCGCGGTACGGGAAAACGAGCCGCTTACCGGGAAGGCGCCGCTCAGGCCGCTGGCCACCTTGGCCAGCCCCTGGCCGACCAGCTCCTGGTTCTGATTCCACAGCCGCCCGTCCGGCGACGGCAGCGACCGGGCGCTGGACATCGCCTCGGTGAAGCTGATCAGCGCGATGATCACCGCCGCCGGCAACAGCGAGCGATGCTGCTCCATGGTCAGGGCGTCGGGCCACTGCAGCACCGGCAGGCCCGAGGGGACGGTCCCCACCACGTCGCCGCCCAGCGCCTGAAAGCCCAGCCAGGCGCTGAGTGCGATGCCCAGCACGCACACCAGCAGGACGCCGGGAAAGCGCGGCAGGGTACGCTTCTGCAGCCATAACAGCAGTAAGGCGCTGGGCCCGAACACCAGGGTCCATAACCAGGCGGCGTCGGGGTGCAGGCCGTGGTCGGCCAGTTGTCTGAGCGCCGGGAGCAGTCCCTCACCGGAGAGGCCCAGCAGGGCGGGCAGCTGCGACACCAGAATGATCAGCGCGGCGGCGTTCAGAAAGCCGGTGATCACCGCGTTGGAGACGAAGTTGGCGATCACGCCGAGCCGCAGCGCGCCGAGCAGGAACTGGATAACGCCGGCGTAGAGGGCGAGCCAGATCGCCAGGGTCACCCAGTGCGGGCTCTCCGGCTCCGCCATCGGCGCCAGGGCCGCGTAGGTGAGCAGGCTGGTCAGCGCCACCGGACCCACCGCCAGCAGTGAAGACGACCCCCAGAGAATGCCGATGATGCCGGGCAGCAGGGCGGCATAGAGACCGGTGATCGGCGGCATCCCGGCGAGGGTGGCGTAGGCGATCGCCTGCGGAATCAGCACCAGACCCACGGTGATACCCGCGACCGCGTCCTTGCGCAGCGCCGGCCCGGTGGGACGGGGCCATTGCAGGAAGGGCAACACAGCTTGGATCCAGGACGTCATTAAAAAAAGCTCCGCAGGCCGCTCGCCGGGGCGCCTGGACGCGGTGAGCGTCGGCGCGGCAGGAAAATTTAATGGTACTAAATTATTTTTGCCGCTTGAAGCGCGAGCAGGGTCCGGAAACAAAAAAACCCGGGCGGGGCCCGGGTTTTTCGGTGTTGGTGGAGGCGGGGGGGATCGAACCCCCGTCCGCCAGCAATCCGCCTGTAGATCTACATGCTTAGTCGTGTCTATTGATTTAAGTGGCTGCGGCCCGACAGACAGGGCGCAGTCACCGAGTCCCTAAAGGTTTTAACAGCGCCATCCGGGACGGACTTTGCTGCGAGCCTGTGTAGCGATGCTCGCCTCACTTCCCCACAGGCTGGGTCGTTTGGCGATAAGCAGGGTTTAAGCTGCTAGTGCGTAAGTATCGTCGTTTGCGATTACTTTAATGTGCCACAAGGTATTTACGAGCATTGCGACGCTACTCGACATGCACCACAGGTTTCTTTACCGGCGTCGAATCCATGTCGCCCCCTGTTGCGGTCATTGTAGGAGATGGGGACGCGGAAGTCGAAGACAAGAGGGTGGTGTTTTTCGCTATAACAGTGCTTTACAAATATTGTCCGACAATCAAACCGGCTGATATGGGTTTGTCACATTGAGGGTGCATCATCGGGGCTGTGTCGCAGTGGATGCGACCACAATGAGCCATTCATTGAGGAGTGGAAACGATGAAGACGATCAACCATCTTTGGGCGCCGGTGGCGGCGCACCCGCTGCTGGCCCGGACCCTGCAACTGGTGCTGACTCTGGCCCTGTACGCCGGCGGTGCTTACGCGGTCGCTCTGGTGAGCGGCGACGCGCGCATCCCGCTGGTGCTGTACGCGGTGTACTTCCTGCCCGCGGTGCTGCGGTCCTGGTTGCAGTTCTACTGGCGCCTGCGTGATGACGTGAAGTCGCTGGGCGGACACCGCGGCAAGACCAACAAGGCGCTCTAGGGCGCCTCGAACGGACGCTTCCGCCGGCTCAGCGCTGGCGGAGGATGCGCTGTTTCTGCCGTTTCCAGTCGCGCTCGCGTTCGGTGGCGCGCTTGTCGAACTTCTGTTTGCCCTTGGCCAGGGCGATGTCCAGTTTCACCAGGCCGCGCTTCCAGTGCAGGTTCACCGGCACGCAGGTGAAGCCGTCCTTTTGCACGCCACTGAACAGCCGCGCCAGCTCCTTGCGGTGCAGCAGCAGCTTGCGGGTGCGCTGGGGGTCCGGCACGGAGTGGGTGCTGGCGGTGGGCAGGGGCTCTATCCGGGCGCCGAACAGGAACGCCTCGCCCTCCTTGAGCATCACGTAGGATTCGGTCAGGTTGCCCTTGCCCTCACGCAGCGCCTTCACCTCCCAGCCTTGCAACGACAGGCCGGCCTCGAAGAATTGTTCCAGGTGATAGTCGAAGCGCGCTTTGCGGTTTTGCGCAATGGCGTTCGGAGACGATTGTTTTTTCGGTTTGCCCATGGGGCGGCGATTATAGAGAGTGGCCGCGGCCCTGGCGAGGGCCGTGGCACTTGTTTCTGCGCCCGGGCGGGTAAGCGGTTACGTACCCGCGCTTGAGCGGCCTGGCGAAAATCAAGACAATGGCCCGATTGCGTCGAGGGGTAAGTTGCCGATGAAGAAGGAATACAAGCCGGTCCACGGTATGTGGACCAGCCGGTGGGTCTTTATTCTCGCCGCCACGGGCTCCGCCGTGGGATTGGGTAATATCTGGCGGTTTCCCTACATCACCGGGGAGTACGGCGGTGGCGCCTTCGTGGTGCTTTATCTGCTCTGCATCGCCCTGATGGGGATTCCGATCATGGTGGCGGAAGTGATGCTCGGCCGCCGTGGCGGCCTGAGCCCGATCCACACCATGTCGAAGCTGGCGGAGCAGAGCAAGGTGACGCGCCGCTGGGCGGGCATCGGTTACCTGGGCGCGTTGTCGGGCTTTTTGATCCTGTCTTTCTATTCCGCGGTGGCCAGCTGGGCGCTGATCTATGTCTGGGAAGCGGCCCAGGGCGTGTTCCAGGGCATCACGGCGGTGCAGTCCAAGGCGCACTACGAGGACATGCTGGCCAATCCCTGGCTGCTGCTGGGCTCTCACACCCTGTTCATGGTGATCACCATGGGCGTGGTGGCGCTGGGCGTGAAACAGGGCCTGGAGCGCGCCGTGCGCGTGCTGATGCCGGTGCTGTTCGCGCTGCTGGTGGTGCTGATCGGCTATGCCTCCACCACGCCGGGTTTCGCCGAAGGCGTGGGTTTCCTGTTCGCGTTCGATTTCTCCAAGCTGTCCGGCGAGGCGGTGATCGTGGCGCTGGGCCAGGCGTTTTTCACCCTGAGCCTGGGGATGGGCGCGATCATGGCCTACGGCGCTTACATGCCCCGCGAGATCAAGGACAAGAGCGGCCGTTCTCGGCCGGTGTCCATTGTCTCCTCGGTGGTCACCATCGCCGTGCTGGACACCCTGGTGGCGCTGGGCGCCGGCCTGGCCATGTTCCCGCTGCTGTTCACCGGCGGTCTGGAAGTCGGCCAGGGGCCGGGCATGATGTTCGTGACCCTGCCGCTGGCGTTCGGGCAGATGCCCGGCGGGCTGCTGTTCGGCACCCTGTTCTTCGTGCTGGTGGTGTGCGCGGCCTGGAGCTCCTCGATTTCCCTGGGCGAGCCGATGGCCGCCTGGCTGGTGGAGCGCGGTCTGGGGCGCGGCACGGCGGCGCTGGCGGTGGGTCTGGCGGCCTGGCTGCTGGGCGTCGGTTCGGTGCTTTCCTTCAACGTCTGGAAGGAGCATGAATTCCTGGTCGGCACCTTCTTCGACAATATCGAGTTCCTGTCCACCAGCGTCATGCTGCCGCTGGGCGGGCTGTTGATCGCCATCTTCGCCGGCTGGGTGATGAAGGAGACCCATGCCCGCAAGGAGCTGGCGATGAAGAGCTTCCCGCTCTATCTGATCTGGCGGGCGCTGGTGCGGGTGGTATCGCCGACGGCGGTGATCGCCCTGTTTATCTACTCCCTCTGGTCGGTGCTGGCGGCGGACGACGGCAGCGCCGAGGCCGGCGCCGACGGCGACCCGGTGGAACAAACCGCGCCCGCTGACCAGGAGACACGCTGATGGCCACGGATCGGCTGCATGTGGAGGTGGTCTACGCGCTGCCCGAGAAGCAGCGGCTGATCGCGCTGGACGTGCCCGTCGGGACCACCATGCTGGAGGCGGCCCGTGAGTCGGGCATCGCCGAGCATTTCGAGGGGCTGGATCTGGAGCGGGCCGCCATGGGCGTGTTCGGCAAGGCGGAGCCGGCGCCGGCGCAGCGGGTGCTGATGGACGGTGAGCGTGTGGAAATCTACCGGCCGCTGAAGATCGACCCCAAGGCGGCGCGCAAGGCCCGCGCGCAGCGGGCCGGCAAGGACTAGCTGCGCGGGATCGGTACCGAGGTGGCGTCCGGGGTGGTCTGGGTGCCCGGGTCCGGGGCCGGATCGTTGAGCGGCTCCGGATCGACCACGTTGTCTTCCTTGCGATCGCGGGCGCGCTGCTCCAGCTCCCGGTCGCGCCGGCCGGAGGTGCGCTCACGCACGTTTTCCACCGGCTCGCCGTCGTAGTGGCTGTACTGGCCCCCTTCGAAGAACACCACGATCTGCTGTTCCACGGTTTCCGCGTTACCGGTCTGGTAATGCAGTAAATAGAACCAGGTGTCCGGCGTGAACGGGTCGGTCAGCGTTGGCGGACCGAGCACGAAACGCACCTGTTCCGGCGTCATTCCCGGCTCCAGGTCGGCGAGCATCTCCCCGGTAACCACGTTACCCTGAGGAATATCAATACGATATACCCCCGGGAAGCGCAGGGAACTGCAACCGGCCAGCAGGACGGTCAATAACAGCGATAGTGCAATGAACCTTGGCATGGTGTTTCGACTTGGCATAATGTTCGGGCGATAATACAGACTTGGCAACAGGGGACAAGGTTCCCGAGAGAACCGGACATCCTCCACGGCGGCATACGGAGCAAAGACATTGGATAATCAGGATCTTAGAAAAGCGGGTCTGAAGGTGACCCTGCCGCGGATGAAAATTCTGCAGCAGCTGGAATCCTCCGAAGAACGCCATCTCAGCGCCGAGGACATCTACAAGGCTTTAATGGATACCGGCGAGGACGTGGGCCTGGCCACGGTTTACCGGGTGCTGACCCAGTTCGAGCAGGCCGGCATCGTGCTGCGCCACAATTTCGAGGGCGGCTCCGCCGTGTTCGAGCTGGCCGATGAAGAGCACCACGACCATATGGTGTGCATGGAGACCGGCGAAGTGGTGGAGTTCATGGACGAAGAGATCGAAAACCGCCAGCACATGATCGCCGAGAAGCACGGCTACGAAATCGTCGATCACTCCCTGGTTCTCTACGTCAAACCGAAGGGCAAAAAGCGCTGACAGAGGCGCCGGGCCCCCTCTCTAGGCCACCCGCTGACCCTTGTCCAGCATCTCGCGGGCATGGGTGAGGGTGGACTCCGTAATTTCCACGCCGCCCAGCATGCGGGCCACTTCCTCCACCCTGGCCCCGGTATCCAGGCTCTGGATGCGGGTGTGGGTGGTGTCCTTGCCCTGAATCTTGTGCACCTGCCAGTGCTGGTGCCCCTGGGCGGCGACCTGCGGCTGGTGAGTGATGCACAGCACCTGGGCGTGCTCGCCCAGTTCGCGCAGCAGGCGGCCGACGATCTCCGCCACGCCACCGCCGACCCCCACGTCCACCTCGTCGAAGACCAGGCTGGGCACGGTCAGGTTGCGCGCGCAGATCACCTGAATCGCCAGGCTCACCCGCGACAGCTCGCCGCCGGACGCCACCTTGGCCAGGGCCCGTAGCGGCTGCCCCGGGTTGGCGGAAAAGCGGAACTCCACCTCTTCCAGGCCGTCCGGCCCGGGTTTGCTCTCTTCCAGCACGGTTTCCAGGCGCGCCGCCTTCATGCCCAGCGCCTTGAGCTGCTTCTGGATTTGCTGGGTCAGGCGGGTGCCGGCCTCCCGGCGGCGCCGGCCCAGGGCGCGGGCGCTTTCCATATAGGTTTCGCGGGCCGTCTGCTCGGCGGCGGCGAGCGCTTCCAGATGCTCGTCGAAATGCTCCAGGGTGTTCGCTTCCTCGGCCAGCTTGCGGTGGTGCTCAATCAGTTCCTCGGGGCGCAGGCGGTGTTTGCGCGCCAGCGTGTAGGTCTGGTCGAGCCGTTCTTCCACCTGGCTGAGACGCTGCGGGTCCAGATCCAGCTTTTCCAGGTAATGGCGCAGGTCGTCGGCGGCGGCCTCCACCTGCAGGCGGGCGGATTCCACCGTGTCGAAAACCGTGGCCAGGGCGTCGTCGCTGCGGCGCGCCTCCTCCACCCAGTGGCTGACCTGGCCGAGCTGATCGTTGCAGGTGCCCTCGTCGCCGTCGTAAAGGGCGGTGACCGCCTGCTGGCAGAGCCGTATCAGCGCTTCCGCGTTGCCCAGGCGCTGCTGCTCCTGTTCCAGTTCCGGCAGCTCCCCTTCGCTGAGCGCCAGGGCGTCCAGCTCCTCGAGCTGAAAACGCAGCAGTTCCTGCCGCTCGGTTTGCTCGCGGGCGCCGGCCAGTGCCTGGTCGTGGGCGCGGCGGGCCTTCTGCCAGGCGCGCCAGTGCTCGCGCACCTGCTCCGCCTGGGCGCCGGCCTCGGCGAAGTTGTCCAGTAACTGGCGGTGGGTTTCCTTGCGCAGCAGCGCCTGGTGCTCATGCTGGCTGTGGATGCTGATCAGCATCTCGCCGAGCTCCCGGACCTCGGTGAGCGGCGTGGGGGTGCCGTTGATGTAAGCCCGCGAGCGGCCGTCCGCGCGCACCGTGCGGCGCAGCAGGCACTCGTTGCCGTTGTCCAGTTCCCGCTCGCCCAGCCAGGCCCGGGCCGCCGGGTTGTCGGCCACATCGAAGGTGGTGAGTACTTCCGCGCGGTCGCAGCCGGGGCGCACCACGGCGCTGTCGGCCCGTTCACCCAGGGTCAACGACAGAGCGTCGATGATCACCGACTTGCCGGCGCCGGTCTCGCCGCTGATCACGGTAAGGCCGGGCTCGGGCTCCAGCTCGAGCTGGTCGACGGTGGCGAAGTGGCGAACACTGAGGTGCGTGAACATGGACTGTCCTTTTGGCCAGTAGTGAGTCGATATTAGGCGATTCCGGCGGCCAGTGTAAGCCCCGTTTCTGGACGACGGTGCGTCGGTGTGCGGAGAATGGCCCTTCCGTGGTTATACTGAGGCTTCATCACGGGTAATAGAAGTATGGCCAAGTTGGAATTGAACGAACGCAAACAACGGTTGCTGATGGCGCTGGTGGAGCGCCACATCCGCCACGGCCAGCCGGTGGGCTCCAAGACCCTGGCCACCGGCAGCGGCCTGGCGGTCAGCCCGGCCACCATCCGTAACCTGATGGCGGAACTGGAAGACATGGGGTTGCTGGCCAGCCCCCATACCTCCGCCGGCCGGGTGCCCACCGAACGCGGCTACCGGCTTTACGTGGACACCCTGTTGGCGTCCAGCACCATGGAGCGCCCGGATAACGCCCGCCTGCGCGACGAGCTGCGCCAGATGCTGGCACCGGACCAGTCGCCCGAGGCGCTGGTCTCCCAGGCCTCGCGCAGCCTGGCGGAACTGACCCGCATGGCGGGCCTGGTGGCGGTGCCGCGCCGTGACGTGACCACCCTGCGGCAGGTGGAGTTTCTGCCCCTTTCCGGCCAGCGGGTGCTGGTGGTGCTGGTGGTCAACCGCTCCGAGGTGCAGAACCGCATTATCCAGACCAGCCGGGACTACACCGAGGTGGAGCTGCGCCAGGCCGCCAACTACATCAACAAGACCTACGCCGGCTGCGACCTGGACAATATCTGCGAGGGGCTGCTGAGCACCATGGACGCGGACCGCGCGCAGATGGACGTGCTCATGCAGGCGACCATGGACATCGCCGGCAAGGCGCTGCGCCAGGACCGCAAGGACTCCGATTACGTGGTGTCCGGGGAATCCAATCTGCTGGAAGGCGGCCAGATGGACAGCATCGAGAAGGTCCGCGATCTGTTCGACGCGTTCAACCGCAAGCGCGACATCCTGCATTTGCTGGAACGCAGCATGAAAGCGGACGGCGTGCAGATCTTCATCGGCCGCGAGTCCGGCTACCAGCCGTTCGAGGAGTACTCCCTGGTCTCCGCCCCCTACAAGGTCGACAACGGCCCGGTGGGCGTCCTGGCGGTGGTCGGCCCCACCCGCATGGACTACGAGAAGGTGATTCCCACCGTGGACATCACCGCCCGCATCCTCTCCGCCGCGCTTACCCAACTCTGAGAACAGTTAAGAGTTAACAGTGAACAGTTAATAGCGAAGACCCCGCGGGCCGCCGGCTGCGGGCCTGTCGGAGGGCCGAGTGCCCTCGAAAAGCCGGCGCGGGCACGGCCTTTGCGAGGCACCACGCTCGCCCGCGCACTATTAACTATTCACTGTTAACTGTTCACTGCCTCCCCTTCTTCCCTTGAATCCGGCGCTGCCGTTCCCATATCTTTGCCCGCTTTCCCAGAATTCGGGACGTGTGGAGTGGATATGAGCGAACAGGACAAGCAACAACAGAACGAACAACAGGCTGAGGCCCGGGACGAGCAGGTTGCCCGCGAGGAGCACCAGGACGCGCCCGAGGCGGAGCCCGTGGCCGGGGACGTGGAGTCCGCGGCGGAGCAGGCTTCGGAGCCGGAACAGCCGTCCGTGGAGGAAGAGCTGGTGCAAACGCAGGAACGGCTCGCCAAGGTGGAGAAGGCGCTGGCCGAGGCCGATATCCGGGCCCAGGCCGAGATGCAGAACGTGCGCCGCCGCGCCGAGCGGGACGTGGAAAGCGCCCACAAGTTCGCGCTGGAAAAGTTCGCCGGTGACATCCTCACCGTGGCGGACAGCCTGGAACGGGGTCTGGCGACCCTGGACCCGCAGGACGAAGCGCTGAAGCCGGCCCGTGAAGGGCTGGAGCTCACCCTGAAGGTGCTGCTCGATGTGTTCGCCAAGTACAACCTGGAACAGATCGACCCGCAGGGCGAGCCGTTCAATCCGGAGCACCACGAAGCCATGACCATGATTCCGGCCCCCGATGTGGAGCCCAACTCCGTGGTCGAGGTGTTGGAAAAAGGCTACCAACTCAACGGCCGTCTGATCCGTCCGGCCCGGGTGGTGGTCAGCAAGGCCTGAGAGCGCCTGCCAAGGGCTCTTGAAAAGAACACGCCAGCCGCCATATAGCTGGCAAGTCAAACAGTTTCAGCCGTCCGGGCGGTCATTCGAGGCCCGGACCGTGTGAAGGAGAAGGAATCGTTATGGGTAAGATTATCGGTATTGACCTGGGTACCACCAACAGCTGTGTCGCTGTTATGGAAGGGGACAAAACCAAGGTTATCGAGAACGCCGAGGGCGCGCGCACGACGCCGTCCATCATCGCCTACACCGAGGACAACGAAGTCCTCGTCGGCCAGGCGGCCAAGCGTCAGGCGGTCACCAACCCGACCAACACCCTGTACGCGGTGAAGCGTCTGATCGGCCGTCGTTTCGAGGACGAAGTGGTCCAGAAGGACATCAAAATGGTGCCCTACACGATCACCAAGGCCGACAACGGCGACGCCTGGGTGGAAGTGAAAGGCGAGAAGATGGCGCCGCCGCAGATCTCCGCGCAGGTCCTCAAGAAAATGAAGAAGACCGCGGAAGACTATCTCGGTGAAGAAGTCACCGAGGCGGTGATCACCGTGCCCGCCTACTTCAACGATTCCCAGCGCCAGGCCACCAAGGACGCCGGCCGCATCGCCGGTCTCGAGGTCAAGCGGATCATCAACGAGCCCACCGCCGCGGCCCTGGCCTATGGCCTGGACAAGAAAGGCGGTGATCGCACCATCGCGGTCTACGACCTGGGTGGCGGTACCTTCGATATCTCCATCATCGAAATCGCCGAAGTGGACGGTGAGCACCAGTTCGAAGTGCTGGCCACCAACGGCGACACCTTCCTGGGTGGCGAGGACTTCGACCTGGCGATCATTAATTACCTGGCCGACCAGTTCAAGAAGGACTCCGGCATCGACCTGGGCGGCGACGCCCTGGCCATGCAGCGTCTGAAGGAAGCGGCCGAGAAAGCCAAGATCGAGCTGTCCTCCGCCGAGCAGACCGAGGTCAACCTGCCGTACATCACCGCTGACCAGAGTGGTCCCAAGCACCTGGTGGTGAAGCTGACCCGGGCCAAGCTGGAATCCCTGGTCGAGCAGCTGGTGACCCGCTCCCTGGAGCCGTGCAAGACCGCGATCAAGGATGCCGGTGTGAAAACCTCCGACATCACCGACGTGATCCTGGTGGGCGGTCAGACCCGCATGCCCATGGTGCAGAAGAAGGTGGCCGAATTCTTCGGTAAGGACGCCCGCAAGGACGTCAACCCGGACGAAGCCGTGGCCATCGGCGCCGCCATCCAGGGCGCGGTACTGGCCGGCGACGTCAAGGACGTGCTGCTGCTGGACGTGACCCCGCTGACCCTGGGTATCGAAACCATGGGTGGCGTGATGACGCCGCTGATCGAGAAGAACACCACCATCCCGACCAACGCGTCGCAGGTGTTCTCCACCGCCGACGATAACCAGACCGCGGTGACCGTGCACGTGCTGCAGGGCGAGCGTAAGCAGGCCAACCAGAACAAGTCCCTGGGTCAGTTCAACCTGGAAGACATTCCGCCGGCACCGCGCGGCGTGCCGCAGATCGAAGTGACCTTCGACATTGACGCCAACGGCATCCTGCACGTGGGCGCCAAGGACAAGGCCACCGGCAAGGAACAGACCATTCAGATCAAGGCGTCTTCCGGCCTGTCCGACGACGAAGTGGATCAGATGGTCAAGGACGCCGAGGCCCACGCCGACGAGGACAAGAAGTTCGAGGAGCTGGTGCAGGCGCGTAACCAGGGCGACCACCTGGTGCACGCCACCCGCAAGACCCTCGAGGAAGCCGGCGACAAGGCCTCCGAAGAGGAAAAAGAGGCCATCAACAAGGCCATCGGCGAGCTCGAGGAAGCGCTCAAAGGCAGTGACAAGGACGACATCGACGCCAAGACCAAGGCGCTCACCGAAGCGTCCGGCAACCTGGCTCAGAAGATGTACGCCGAAGCGCAGCAAGCCGAAGGCGGTGAGGCCGGCGCCGGCGAGCAGCAGAAGTCCGGCGATGATGTGGTCGACGCTGAGTTCGAGGAAGTGGACGACGATAAGAAGAAGTGAGGGCGTCGGACGCCAGGCGTCCGATGTCGGACCAGCAGCGCCGGGCCCCAGGGTCCGGCGTCTTAGCTTAAAGTCGACGTTGAATAAAGCGGACCCATTATGTCCAAACGAGATTATTACGAAGTGCTGGGGGCCTCCAAGGACGCCAGCCAGCAGGATCTGAAAAAAGCCTACCGCCGCCTGGCAATGAAATACCATCCGGACCGCAACCCGGATGACCAGGAAGCGGTGGCCAAGTTCAAGGAGGCCAAAGAGGCCTACGAAGTGCTCTCCGACGAGCAGAAGCGGGCCGCCTACGACCAGTTCGGCCACGCCGGCGTCAACGGCCAGGCCGGTGGCGGCGCCGGGGCCGGTGGTTCCGGCGGTGGCGGCTTCGGCGATATTTTCGGCGACATCTTCGGCGATATTTTCGGCGGCGGTGGGGGCCGTCGCGGTCCGGCCCGCGGCGCGGACCTGCGCTACACCCTGGAGCTGAGCCTGGAGCAGGCGGTGCACGGCTGCGAGGAAAAGATCCGCGTGCCCAGCTGGGACCCCTGCGAGGTCTGTGACGGCTCCGGCGCCAAGGCCGGCGAGCAGCCGGTGACCTGCCCGACCTGCGCGGGCATGGGTCAGGTGCGCATGCAGCAGGGCTTCTTCACGGTCCAGCAAGCCTGCCCCACCTGTCACGGCGAAGGTCGCGTGATCGAAAACCCCTGCGACCACTGCGGCGGCCAGGGCCGGGTGCAGAGCACCAAGACCCTGTCGGTGAAGATCCCCGCCGGTGTCGATACCGGCGACCGTATCCGTCTGGCCGGCAAAGGCGAGGCGGGCATGCAGGGCGCGCCGCCCGGGGATCTGTACGTGCAGGTGGCGGTGCGGCCGCACAATATCTTCACCCGCGAGGGCGAAAACCTGCATGTGGAAGTGCCGGTCAGCTTCGTCGACGCGAGCCTGGGCGGCGAGCTGGAAGTGCCCACGCTCAACGGCCAGGTGAAATTGAAGGTGCCGCCGGAAACCCAAACCGGCAAGCTGTTCCGCCTGCGTGGCAAGGGCGTGACCCCGGTACGCGGCGGCCCGCCCGGCGACCTGCTGTGCAAAGTGGTGGTGGAGACCCCGGTCAAGCTGTCCAGCGAGCAGAAGGACCTGCTGCGCCGGTTCCAGGACTCCATGGACAAGGGCGGCGAACGGCACAACCCCCGCCGCACCAGCTGGTTCGAGGGCGTGAAGCGCTTCTTTGAAGGCCTCTGAGGCGCTACCTTGTGATGAAACTGAACAGCGGGCAAACGTGATGAAAGTAGGCATTATCGGCGCTGCCGGGCGCATGGGCCGGATTCTGATGGAGGCCACCCTGGCCAACCCCGACACCGAGCTGGCGGCGGCCGTGGACGTGCCCGGCTCCAGCCTGATCGGCGTCGACGCCGGTGAGTTGATGGGGCAGGGGCGCCTGGGCGTGACCCTGGCGGACAACCTGGAACAGGTCGCCGGCGACGCCGACGTGTTCATTGATTTCACCGTCCCCGAGGCCACCGCGCGCAACGTGGAAATCTGCCGCGCCGCCGGTACCCGGCTGGTGATCGGCACCACCGGGCTGAGCGCGGACCAGCAAGCGGCTCTGCGCGACGCCGCCGAGGAGGTCGCGATCTGTTTCGCGCCCAATTACTCGATCGGCGTGAATCTGTGCTTCAAGCTGCTGGAAACCGCCGCCCGGGTGCTCGGCGACGAGGTGGACATTGAGGTGATCGAGGCCCACCACCGTCATAAGATCGATGCGCCCTCGGGCACCGCGCTGCGCATGGGCGAGGTGGTGGCGCAGACGCTGGGCCGCGACCTGGACCAGTGCGCGGTCTACGGCCGCGAAGGCCGCACCGGCGAACGCGACCGCCAGACCATCGGTTTCGAGACCATCCGCGCCGGTGACATCGTCGGCGAGCACACGGTGCTGTTCGCCGCCGACGGCGAGCGGGTGGAAATCACCCATAAGGCGTCCAGCCGCATGTCGTTCGCGCGCGGCGCCGTGCGGGCCGCGGTATGGCTGTCCGAACAGCCCAAAGGCCTGTTCGATATGCAGGATGTGCTGGGCCTGGCCGGCGAAAGTGCCGGTTGGGGCAAACGTTAGGGCAGTCTCGGCGTGACAGCGTGCTGTGAACGTCCTAAAATACGGCCCTGCCCAAGATGGGCGAGCGGGCGGCCGAGTGAAGATGTGTATTTCCTGAAAAGCGAGGTGGAGCAATCCATCTCGCTTTTTTGCGAACCCTGCCAAACGGTTGCGGTAATGCACGGCCCCCGCCACCGATCTCCCAAGTCCCTATCCGCCAGGAGGTTGCGTTGACGGTACCCGCCATACTAGCTCTGGAAGATGGAAGCCTCTTTCGGGGTGTCGCCATTGGCGCCACGGGTGAAACCGTGGGTGAAGTGGTGTTCAACACCGCCATGACCGGCTATCAGGAAATTCTCACCGATCCGTCTTATGCCAAGCAGATCGTGACCCTGACCTATCCACACATCGGCAATACCGGGGTGAACCCGGAAGACGATGAATCCGATCGCGTCTGGGCCGCCGGCCTGGTGATACGTGATCTCACTCTCACCGTGAGCAACTGGCGCGCCCAGGAGACCCTGCCTGAGTACCTCAAGGCCCGGGGCATCGTCGCCATCGCCGACATCGACACGCGCCGGCTGACGCGCATTCTGCGTGACAAAGGCGCCCAGAACGGCTGCATTCTGGCCGGCGACGATGTGGACGAAGCCCGCGCGCTGGCCGCCGCCCGCGACTTCCCCGGTCTCAAAGGCATGGACCTGGCCAAGGAAGTCAGTGTGAAGGCGCCCTATCAGTGGAAAGAGGGCACCTGGGACCGGGCCGAAGGACACCGGGAACAGAGTGATACCCGCTACCACGTGGTGGCCTACGATTACGGCTGCAAGCGCAATATTCTGCGCATGCTGGCGGATCGTCATTGCAAGCTCACCGTGGTGCCGGCGCAAACACCCGCCGCCGAGGTGCTGGCGATGAAGCCCGACGGTGTGTTCCTGGCCAACGGCCCCGGGGATCCGGAGCCCTGCGATTACGCGATCACCGCGATCCGCGAGATCCTGGACACCGGGCTGCCGGTATTCGGCATCTGCCTGGGGCACCAGCTGCTCGGCCTGGCCAGCGGCGCGCGCACCCTGAAGATGAAGCACGGCCACCACGGCGCCAACCATCCGGTGAAGAACCTGGAAGACGGCACGGTGATGATCACCAGCCAGAACCACGGTTTCGCAGTGGACGAAAGCACGCTGCCCGACAACGTCAAGACCACCCATGTGTCGTTGTTCGACGGCTCCCTGCAGGGGATCCACCGTACCGATGTGCCGGCGTTCAGCTTCCAGGGCCACCCGGAAGCGAGCCCGGGGCCGCACGACTGCGCCCCGCTGTTCGATCATTTCATCGAACTGATGGAGGCCCGCGCCAACGCCGGCTGATAACAGGAAACACGGGCGGCGCGGCCGCCCGAAGCGTCCGGCCCTGACGTCGGACCCAAGCGAAACGCTCGAATCTGGACGGTTACTCAGACATGCCTAAACGGACTGATATTCAAAGCATCCTCATCATTGGCGCCGGTCCGATCGTGATCGGCCAGGCCTGCGAGTTCGACTACTCCGGTGCCCAGGCGTGCAAGGCCCTGCGCGAGGAAGGCTTCCGGGTGATTCTGGTGAATTCCAACCCGGCCACCATCATGACCGATCCGGCCATGGCCGACGCCACCTACATCGAACCCATCACCTGGGAAACGGTGGCCAAGATCATTGAGCGCGAGCGTCCGGACGCGCTGCTGCCCACCATGGGCGGCCAGACCGCGCTGAACTGCGCGCTCGATCTGGAGCGCCACGGCGTTCTGGACAAATTCGGTGTCGAGATGATCGGCGCCAACGCCGACACCATCGACAAGGCCGAGAACCGCGACCGCTTCGACAAGGCGATGAAGAACATCGGCCTGGAGTGCCCCAAGGCGAAGATCGCCAAAACCATGGAGGAAGCCTGGGAGATCCAGCAGGAGCTGGGCTTCCCATCCATTATCCGGCCGTCGTTCACGATGGGCGGCTCCGGTGGCGGGGTGGCGTACAACAAGGAAGAGTTCGAGGAAATCTGTACCCGCGGCTTCGACCTGTCGCCCACCCACGAGCTGCTGATCGACGAATCGCTGCTGGGCTGGAAAGAGTACGAGATGGAGGTTGTCCGCGATAAGAACGACAACTGCATCATCGTTTGCACCATCGAGAACTTCGACCCGATGGGCGTGCACACCGGTGACTCGATCACCGTGGCGCCGGCGCAGACGCTCACCGACAAGGAGTTCCAGGTGATGCGCGACGCCTCCCTGGCGGTGCTGCGCGAGATCGGCGTGGAAACCGGCGGCTCCAACGTGCAGTTCGGCATGTGCCCGGACACCGGCCGCATGGTGGTGATTGAAATGAACCCGCGGGTGTCGCGCTCCTCGGCGCTGGCCTCCAAGGCCACCGGCTTCCCGATCGCCAAGGTGGCCGCCAAGCTGGCGGTGGGCTACACCCTCGATGAGCTGCAGAACGAGATCACCGGCGGTGCCACCCCGACCTCTTTCGAGCCGTCCATCGATTACGTGGTCACCAAGATTCCGCGCTTCAACTTCGAGAAGTTCGCCGCCGCCGATCCGGTGCTCACCACGCAGATGAAATCCGTGGGCGAGGTGATGGCCATCGGCCGCAACCTGCAGGAGTCCCTGCAGAAGGCGATGCGCGGGCTGGAAACCGATTCCGTGGGCTTCGATCCCAAGATCGACCTGAACGCGCCGGACGCCTCCGAGCGCATCGCCCAGTTGCTGTCGACGCCGGGTCCGGAGCGTATCTGGATTGTCGGCGACGCCTTCCGCAGCGGCCTGAGCGTGGACGATGTCTTCCACATCACCCAGATCGACCGCTGGTTCCTGGTGCAGATCGCCGACCTGATCGCCGAAGAGCAGCGGCTTGAGCCGGGCAGCTTCAGCGAACTGGACAAGGCACGCCTGTACGCGCTCAAGCGCAAGGGCTTCTCCGACGCGCGCCTGGCGCAGCTGCTCGGCGTCAAGGAGGCGGATGTGCGCGCCAAGCGCCGCGAGCTGGGCGTGCAGCCGATCTTCAAGCGGGTCGACACCTGCGCCGCCGAGTTCGCCACCAGCACCGCCTACATGTACTCCAGCTACGACGAGGAGTGCGAATCGAACCCCTCCGACCGTGACAAGATCATGGTGATCGGCGGTGGCCCCAACCGTATCGGCCAGGGCATCGAGTTCGATTACTGCTGCGTGCACGCCGCCTTCGCCATGAAGGACGACGGTTACGAGACCATCATGATCAACTGCAACCCGGAGACCGTCTCCACGGATTACGACACCTCCGACCGGTTGTACTTCGAGCCCGTCACCCTGGAGGACGTGCTCGCCATCGTCGACATGGAGAAGCCCAAGGGCGTGATCGTGCAGTACGGCGGCCAGACGCCGCTGAAGCTGGCCCGCGACCTGCAGGCCGCCGGCGTGCCGATCATCGGCACCAGCCCGGACGCCATTGACGAGGCGGAAGACCGCGAACGCTTCCAGCACATGGTCAATAAGCTGGGCCTCAAGCAGCCGCCCAACCGCACCGCCCGTTCCATGGACGAAGGCATCAAGCTGGCCGAGGAAATCGGTTACCCGCTGGTGGTGCGTCCCTCCTATGTGCTCGGCGGCCGGGCCATGGAGATCGTCTACAACGAGGCGGAACTGCGTAGCTACATGAACAACGCGGTGAGCGTGTCCAACGACTCGCCGGTACTGCTGGACCGCTTCCTGGACGACGCCATCGAAGTGGACGTGGACGCCATCTGCGACGGCACCGACGTGGTGATCGGTGGCATCATGCAGCACATTGAACAGGCCGGCGTGCACTCCGGTGACTCCGCCTGCTCCCTGCCGCCGTACTCCCTGGGCAAGGAAGTGCAGGACGTAATGCGCGAGCAGTCCGCCGCCATGGCCCTGGAGCTGGGCGTGGTGGGCCTGATGAACGTGCAGTTCGCGGTCAAGGGCGAGGAAGTCTATGTGCTGGAAGTGAACCCGCGCGCCTCGCGCACGGTCCCCTACGTGTCCAAGTGCATCGGCGTGTCCCTGGCCAAGGTGGCGGCGCGCTGCATGGCCGGCACGTCGCTCAAGGCGCAGGGCTTCACCGAGGAAGTGACGCCGCGACACTACTTCGTCAAGGAAGCGGTGTTCCCGTTCGCCAAGTTCCCCAAGGTGGACCCGATTCTCGGCCCGGAAATGAAGTCCACCGGCGAGGTGATGGGCATTGGCGCCACCTTCGCGGAAGCCTTCGGCAAGGCGTCCCTGGGCGCCGGCGAACGGCTGCCCGACGGCGGCACCGCCTTTATTTCGGTGCGCGACGCGGACAAGAACGCCGCCGTGGACGTGGCCCGTTCACTGATCCGCCATGGTTTCCGGCTGGTGGCCACGCGCGGCACCGCGCGCATGCTCTCCGAGGCCGGGCTGGACGTGAAGCCGGTCAATAAAGTACTGGAAGGGCGTCCGCATATCGTCGACATGATCAAAAACGACGAGGTGGACCTGATCGTCAACACCACCGAGGGCAAGCAGGCGATCCGCGATTCCTTCGCGATTCGCCGCTCCGCCCTGCAGCACAAGGTGTTCTACACCACCACCATTACGGCGGCCCACGCGGTTTGTCAGGCAATGGCCATCAGCGGCGAACCCGAAGTTCGCCGGCTGCAGGACCTGCACGCCGAAATGCATTAACCGTAAGTCGCCTCGGGGCCGTCCCCGGGGCGGGCCCAAGGAAGACATTAAGAGGTTAATACTATGCAACGTGTTCCCATGACCACCGCGGGCGCCGAGGCCCTGCGCAAGGAACTCGATCAGCTTAAAAAAGTGGACCGTCCGCGCATTTCCGCCGCCATCGCCGAAGCCCGCGAGCACGGCGACCTCAAGGAAAACGCCGAGTACCACGCGGCGCGCGAGCAGCAGGGGTTCTGTGAAGGCCGCATCCAGGACATCGAGAGCAAGCTGTCCAACGCGCAGATCATCGACATCACCAGCATCCAGAACACCGGTAAGGTGATCTTCGGTGTCACCGTGACCATCGTCGACGTGGACTCCGATGAAGAGAAGGTCTACCAGATCGTCGGCGACGACGAGGCGGACATCAAAAGCGGCAAGCTGAGCGTCAACTCACCCATCGCCCGCGGCCTGATCGGCCGGGAAGAGGGAGATACGGTGCAGATCGACACCCCCGGCGGCACCAAGGAATACGAGATCGACAAGGTCGAGCACCTGTAGGGCGCCGGCGCCTTCAGACGTCGGCGCGCAGTACGTTCGAAAGTTTCGGATCCGGCTTGGCGGCGGCCCGGTACAGCAGCGCGATGTTGCCGATGCGCTGCACCAGGTCGGCGCCGGTGCTTTCGCACAGGCTTTCCACCATGCCGGCGCGCTGCTCCCGGGTGGACGCATTGATCTTCACTTTGATCAGTTCGTGGTCCTCAAGGCGGCCTTCCAGTTCTTCCAGGAAGGTTTCCGTGAGGCCCTTGTCACCGGAAATCAGTACCGGCTTCAGATGGTGGCCGATACGGCGCAGGCGTTTCTTGTCCTGTTGGCTCAAAGGCATGGTGTTCTCCAAAAACGGAGCGCTATTCTAGGGAACCGGGGCGGTCCCCCGCAATCACCGCCTTGCGCCGTCTCCGGCGCCGGCAATCCAGGCGCGACTACCCAAGGCTATTATGGCGAAATCGAAAAGCAGCCAGCGCTGGCTCAAAGAGCACTTCGACGACCACTGGGTGACCCGCGCCCGGGCCGAGGGCTACCGCTCCCGGGCCAGCTTCAAACTGCTGGAAATCCACGAAAAGGACAAGCTGTTCCGCCCCGGCATGACGGTGCTCGACCTGGGCGCGGCGCCGGGCGGCTGGTCCCAGGTGGCCGGCCGCCTGGTTGGTTCACGGGGCACTGTCGTGGCCAGCGATATTCTCGCCATGGATGCGATCCCCGACGTCACCTTCGTACAGGGCGATTTCCGGGAGCAGGCGGTCTATGAGCAAATCGTGGCCCATCTCAATGGGCGGAAAGTCGACCTTGTATTGTCCGACATGGCCCCCAATATGAGTGGGAACAAGGCGGTGGATCTGCCGCGCTCCATGTACCTGGCCGAACTGGCCCTGGACATGGCGCTGAATGTTCTGGAACCCCGGGGCGCCTTTCTGGTCAAGGTGTTCCACGGCGAAGGGTTCGATCAGTACCGCAAGGCCCTGCAAGGCCATTTCCAGCGGGTGGTCAGTCGCAAACCGGCGGCCAGCCGACCGCGCTCTACCGAGGTGTACCAATTGGGGTCGCACCTGAAGTAGTGTAGAGTTGAAAGTCTGTCAGTACGCGCGAATGCGCCCAGTAAGGCGAGGTCTCCCTTGAACGACATGACCAAGAATATTGTGCTGTGGCTGGTGATCGCCGGGGTCCTCTATGTAGTGGCCTCCAGCATCAACACCCAGCCGACTCAGCAAATGCTGAACTACTCCGCGTTCATCGATAACGTGGAAAACGGCAATGTGGATCAGGTCACCATCGGTGACACCCGTATTTCCGGCCAGATGAACGACGGCACCCGCTTCGAGACCGTCAAGCCGCCGGCGATGGACACCAACCTGATTCCCACGCTGATCCAGAACGAAGTGGAAGTGACCGGTAAGGAACCCGAGCGTCAGGGCTTCCTGACCCAGCTGTTCCTGTCCGTGCTGCCGATTCTGCTGATCCTGGCGATCTTCATCTTCTTCATGCGCCAGATGCAGGGCGGCGGTAAAGGCGGCGGCGGGCCGATGACGTTCGGCAAGTCCAAGGCCCGCCTGATGGGCGAAGACCAGATCAAGACCACCTTCGCCGACGTGGCCGGCGTGGAAGAGGCCAAGGACGAAGTGCAGGAACTGGTCGAGTTCCTGCGTGATCCCGCCAAATTCCAGCGTCTTGGCGGCAAGATTCCCCGTGGTGTGCTGATGGTCGGCTCGCCGGGTACCGGTAAGACCCTGCTCGCCAAGGCCATCGCCGGCGAAGCCAAGGTGCCGTTCTTCAGCATTTCCGGCTCCGATTTCGTGGAAATGTTCGTCGGCGTGGGCGCGTCCCGGGTCCGTGACATGTTCGATCAGGCCAAGAAGCACGCCCCCTGCATCATCTTTATCGACGAGATCGACGCCGTCGGCCGCAGCCGTGGCGCCGGCCTGGGCGGCGGTCATGACGAACGCGAGCAGACCCTGAACCAGCTGCTGGTGGAGATGGACGGTTTCGACGACAACGACGGCGTGATCGTGATCGCCGCCACCAACCGTCCCGACGTGCTGGACCCGGCGCTGCTGCGCCCGGGCCGCTTCGACCGTCAGGTGACGGTGCCGCTGCCGGACATCCGTGGCCGCGAGCAGGTGCTCAAGGTGCACATGCGCCCGGTGCCCATGTCCGAGGACGTGGACGCCTCGCTGATCGCCCGCGGCACGCCGGGCTTCTCCGGCGCGGACCTGGCCAACCTGGTCAATGAGGCGGCACTGTTCGCGGCCCGCGCCAATAAGCGCGTGGTCTCCATGGAGGACTTCGAGAAAGCCAAGGACAAGATCCTGATGGGCGCCGAACGCCGCTCCATGGTGATGAGCGAGAAAGAGAAGCTGAACACCGCTTACCACGAGTCCGGCCACGCCATTGTCGGCCGGCTGGTGCCGGATCACGATCCGGTCTACAAGGTCAGCATCATCCCCCGTGGCCGCGCCCTGGGCGTGACCATGTACCTGCCCGAGGAAGACAAGTACTCGGTGTCCAAGCGGGCGCTGGAATCCTCCATCTGCTCGCTGTTCGGCGGCCGTATCGCCGAGGAGATGACACTCGGCTTCGACGGTGTCACCACCGGGGCCTCCAACGACATCGAGCGGGCCACCAAGATGGCCCGGGCGATGGTCACCAAGTGGGGCCTGAGTGAAAAGATGGGCCCCCTGGCCTACGAGGAAGACGAGGGCGAAGTGTTCCTCGGCAAGCAGATGTCCCAGCGCAAGCACGTTTCCGAGCAGACCTCCGAGGAGATCGACCGGGAAGTGCGCGCCATCATCGACAGCTGTTACCACCGGGCCAAGGACCTGCTGGAAAGCAACCGCGAAAAGCTGGATCTGATGGCGGAAGCCCTGATGCAGTACGAAACCATCGACGCGGACCAGATCAGCGACATCATGTCCGGCCACAAGCCCCGTCCGCCGAAGGACTGGCGCGACCAGGGCCCCGGCCCCGGCGCCTCCGCCTCTTCGGACGAGTCCGGCGACGGTCAGACCGGCGACGACGCCATAGGCGGGCCCGCCAATACCCATTGATGATGGTTCGATGAACACCAACACGCTGAGCTGTGGGGCGCGGACATTGGATTTGTCCGCGCCCGTTGTTATGGGGGTCCTGAATGTGACCCCCGATTCGTTTTCCGACGGTGGCCGCTACACCTCCCTGGATGCCGCGCTGCGCCAGGCCGAGCAGATGCTCGCCGACGGCGCCGCGATCATCGACGTGGGCGGCGAGTCCACCCGGCCGGGCGCCGCGCCGGTCTCCGAGCAGCAGGAGCTGGACCGGGTGATCCCGGTGGTGGAGGCCCTGCACCGGGAGCTGGACGCCCTGGTTTCCGTGGACACCAGCACGCCGGCGGTGATTCGCGCCTGCGCCGACGCCGGCGCCGGCATGATCAACGACGTGCGCTCATTGCGCCGTCCGGGCGCCCTCGAGGCCGCCGCCGGTACCGGTTTGCCGGTGTGCGTGATGCACATGCAAGGCGAGCCCGGCACCATGCAGAACGACCCCTTCTACGAAGACGTCACCGCCGAGGTGATCGCGTTCCTGGAGCAGCGCGTCGCCGCATGCGTGGACGCCGGTATCCCCCGCGACAAGCTGCTGGTGGACCCGGGTTTTGGTTTTGCCAAGACGGTGCAGCATAATCTGCGTTTGCTGGCGGAGCTGTCGCAGCTGGCGCGGCTGGAACTGCCCCTGCTGGTGGGCCTGTCGCGCAAGTCCCTGTTCGGCAAGGTTCTGGACCGCCCGGTGGAACAGCGCCTGGCGGGCAGCCTGGCGGCGGCGGTGATGTGTGTGGAGCGGGGCGCGCGTATCGTGCGCGCCCACGACGTAAAAGAAACCGTGGACGGTGTGCGTTTCGCCCACGCCGTGCACCGCAGCCTGTAAACGATGACGGTGCTGCTTCAGGGAGGCTAAGGATGAGTCGCAAATATTTCGGCACCGATGGCATTCGCGGCACCGTCGGGGAACCGCCGATCACGCCGGATTTCGTGCTCAAGCTGGGCTGGGCCGCCGGCCGGGTGCTGGCCGCCCACGGTGGCAGCAAGATCCTGATCGGCAAGGACACCCGCATTTCCGGGTACATGTTCGAGTCGGCCCTGGAAGCGGGCATTTCCGCCGCCGGCGTCGACGTCAGGCTGCTCGGGCCCATGCCCACACCGGCGATCGCCTATTTGACCCGCACCCTGCACGCCCAGGCGGGCATCGTGATTTCCGCGTCGCACAACGCCTACACCGACAACGGCATCAAGTTTTTCGGCGACAACGGCCGCAAGCTCAGCGATAAGATCGAAGCGGAAATCGAGCGCATGCTGGATGAGCCGATCTCGGTGGTCGCCACCGACCGTCTCGGCAAGGTGCGCCGCATCGACGACGCCCGCGGCCGCTACATCGAATTCTGCAAAAGCACCACGCCGGGGCTCAATCTGCACGGTCTGAAAATCGTGGTGGACACCGCCAACGGCGCGGCCTATCACATTACCCCGGACGTTCTGGAGGAGCTGGGCGCCGAGGTGGTGGCGATCGCCAACCAGCCGGACGGCTTCAACATCAATCTGGAGTGCGGCTCCACCAAACCCGAGGCCCTGTGCCGGCGGGTGGTCGCCGAGGGCGCCGATCTCGGGCTGGCCCTGGACGGCGACGCCGACCGCCTGATCATGGTGGACGACCAGGGCACCCTGGTGGACGGCGACCAGCTGCTCTATCTGATCGCCCGCGACCGCCAGCGCCGGGGCCGGCTCAATGGCGGCGTGGTCGGTACCCTGATGTCCAACCTGGGCCTGGAGTTGGCGCTTCAGGATCTGGATATTCCCTTCGCCCGCGCCAAGGTCGGCGACCGTTACGTGATGGAGCAGCTCGATCAGCGTGGCTGGCTGCTGGGCGGCGAGTCGTCCGGGCATCTGGTCTGCCTCGACCGCACCTCCACCGGCGACGGCACCGTGGCGGCGCTGCAGGTGCTGGACGCGCTGCGCCGCGAGGGCCTGTCCCTGCGCGAGGCGGCCCTCGCCGCGCCGCTGCTGCCGCAGACGCTGATCAACGTGCGCGGCAGCCGGCGGGACGGGTTCATGGAAGAGGACGGCGTGCGCGCCGCCATCGATAAGGTGGAGCAGGAACTGGGCCGTAACGGCCGTTTATTGTTGCGCCCCTCCGGCACGGAGCCGCTGGTGCGGGTGATGGTGGAAGGCAAAGACGCCGACCAGGTGGAGCGGCTCTGCCGCCATCTGGCGGAGGCCGTGGAAACGGCGATCGCATGACAGGAGCAACGCTCGAATGACAAGAACACCGTTAGTGGCGGCGAACTGGAAGATGAACGGCCGGTACGGCCTGGTCGCCGAACTGGGCGCCGCGCTGGCGGCGGCGGATCTGGGCCGCGCGGAAGTGGCGGTGTGCCCGCCGTTCCCGTACCTGCAGGCGCTCGGCGCCGAACTGAAGGACAGCGGCGTGGGGCTGGGCGCGCAGACCCTGTGCGACCACGAGGACGGCGCCTTCACTGGGGAAGTATCGGCGGAAATGCTGGTGGATATGGGCTGCCGCTACGTGATCGTCGGCCACTCGGAGCGCCGCGAGTACTTCGGCGAGGACGACGACCTGGTGGCCAGCAAGTTCCTGCGCGCGCAAAAGGCCGGGCTGATACCGATTCTGTGTGTCGGCGAAACCCTGCGCCAGCGCGAAGCCGGCGACACCGAGCATGTGGTGGTCCGGCAGCTGATGGCGGTGGTGGAAGCCGCCGGCAGCGCCGCTTTCGACCGCGCGGTGCTGGCCTATGAGCCGGTCTGGGCGATCGGAACCGGCCTCACCGCTTCGCCGGAACAGGCCCAGGCGGTGCACGCCGACGTGCGTGCCGCCCTGGCCGCCCGCGACCCGGATGTGGCCGCCGGCCTACGCCTCCTTTACGGCGGCAGCGTAAAGGCGGATAATGCCGCCCCTCTGTTTGCCCAGCCGGACATCGATGGTGGACTGATCGGCGGGGCCTCACTGAACGAAAAAGAATTTATCGCCATTTGTCGGGCGGCAGGTTGATTTAACTTATGGATATTGTGCTTCATGTGGTGCACGTGCTGGCGGCCCTCGGTCTTATCGGCCTGATCCTGATCCAGCATGGCAAGGGGGCCGACGCCGGCGCCTCTTTCGGTGGCGGCGGTTCGCAGACCGTATTCGGCAGCGCCGGGTCCGCCAATTTTCTGACCCGTTTCACGGCGGTTCTGGCGGTGGTGTTTTTCGTCACCAGCCTGGGCCTGGCCTGGATGGCGCGCCAGGAAGCGGAAGGCGCGGGCAGCTTCCTGCCGGCCCTGGAATCCGTGGACGACCAGGACGTGCCGGCGCTGGACGACGCCGACGAGCCGGTCTCCGGCGACGTGCCGTCCACCGGCCCGGCCCAGGGCGCGGACGTTCCCGCCGAGGCGCCCGGGATGGATTCCGGGAAATCTGAAAAAGAGACTTCAGATGTGCCGTCGGCTGGGTTAGAATCCCCGGCCCCGGATGAGACGACGTCCGATTCCGGGAAGCAGTAAATCAGTTCTTCGCCGAAGTGGTGGAATTGGTAGACACGCTATCTTGAGGGGGTAGTGACCTTACGGTCGTGCCGGTTCAAGTCCGGCCTTCGGCACCAAAATCAGGACAGGTTCCGTTTGGAGCCTTCCGCGGCTTCCAAGGAAGCCCGCGGTTTTTTCAGCCTGGTCCCCGGGGCGGGGCAGGGCTGGAAGCAACCGCCGGAAGATGAGTATAAATCCTGGAAAAATAAACGTTTTTTTCAGGATTAGGTTTGACAAAACCGGCGTGAATATTTAGTATTTGCGCTCGATTTCAAGTGCGGGGTGGAGCAGTCTGGTAGCTCGTCGGGCTCATAACCCGAAGGTCGTAGGTTCAAATCCTGCCCCCGCTACCACTTATCAGGGCCGACTCCCGGTTCTGACGAACAAAAAGCCCCTCTAGAAGGGGCTTTTTGCTATACACAACCGGGGTCGCAAGTGGGAATGGGCGTTATGCCCATTTTTTGTTTGTGGCACCGGAAAAGAGAGGCAATGTCGAAACGCGCGGAACAACTCAAGGAGCTGCTGGCTCCCGTGGTGGAAGACCTGGGTTATACGCTCTGGGGTGTGCAATATCTCCAGGGCCGCGGTGCGGTATTGCGTCTTTTTATCGACCACGATGACGGCATTAACGTCGACGATTGTGCCCTGGTGAGCCACGAGGTGAGTGGCGTACTGGACGTGGAAGATCCGATTCCCGGTGATTACAACCTGGAAGTGTCCTCCCCGGGTCTGGATCGCCCTCTCTTCGAGCTTTCCCACTTTGAACGCTACCAGGGCGAATCCGTGCAGCTCACGCTGCTGGCCCCGGTGGCGGGCAAGCGTAAAATGACGGCGACCCTGGTGGCCGTGGACGGCGACACGCTGGTAATGGAGCTTGATGGCGAAAGCCTGCGCGTTCCTTACAGTCAGGTGGATCGCGCCCGATTACAGCCTCGCTTTGATTGAGCGTGCCCTGGAGAATTTTGTAAAGGCCTGGCCATGAACAAAGAAATCCTGCTGGTAGCGGAAACAGTTTCCAACGAGAAAGGCGTCAGCCGCGACGTGATCTTCGAGGCCATTGAATCGGCCCTGGCGGCGGCGACCAAAAAGCGCTTCAAGGAAGAAGATGTGGAGATTCGTGTCGAGATCGACCGCGTCAGCGGCGACTCACGCACCTTCCGCGTCTGGCACGTGGTGCCCGATGAAGAGCTCTATGAATTCGGCCGTCAGCTGACGCTGGACGAAGCCCACGAGCACGACGAGAAGCTGCAGATCGGCGACACCTATGAAGAAGAGGTGGCGTCGGAAAGCTTCGGTCGCATCGCGGCGCAAACGGCGAAACAGGTGATCGTGCAGAAGGTGCGCGAAGCGGAGCGGCGTCAGATCGTCGAAGAGTACCGCGACCGCATCGGCGAGCTGATCAGCGGCGTGGTCAAGAAGGCCAGCCGTGATTCCATCGTGCTCGACCTGGGGGCCAACGCCGAGGCGCTGATCACCCGCGAGCACATGATCACCCGCGAGAGCGTGCGCCAGAACGACCGCCTGCGTGCGTATCTGCTGGGCGTCAACGAGGAAAACCGGGGCCCGCAGCTGTTCGCCAGCCGCGCCTGCCCGGAAATGCTCGTCGAGCTGTTCAAGATCGAGGTGCCGGAGATCGGCGAAGAGCTGATCGAGATCAAGGGCGCGGCCCGTGACCCGGGTTCGCGCGCCAAGATCGCGGTGAAGACCAACGATCAGCGTATCGACCCGGTGGGCGCCTGCGTCGGCATGCGCGGCGCGCGGGTACAGGCCGTTTCCAACGAGCTGGCCGGCGAGCGCATCGACATCGTGCTGTGGGACGACAACCCGGCGCAGCTGGTGATCAACGCCATGCAGCCGGCGGAAGTCGCTTCCATCGTCGTCGACGAGGAAAGCCACACCATGGACATCGCGGTGGAAGACGAATCCGCGCTGGCCCAGGCGATCGGCCGCAGTGGTCAGAACATCCGTCTCGCCTCCGAGCTGACCGGCTGGGAGTTGAACGTGATGACCACCGACGACGCCGAGAACAAGCAGCAGGAAGAAGCGGAAAAAGCGCTGGAAACCTTTATGGCGTTCCTCGACGTGGATGAGGATGTGGCCGGTGTGCTGGTGGATGAAGGCTTCTCCACCCTCGAGGAAGTGGCCTACGTGCCCACCGAGGAAATGCTCGCCATCGAAGGCTTCGACGAGGACATCGTCGAGGCGCTGCGCCAGCGGGCCAAGGACGCGCTGCTGACCCGGGCGCTGGTATCCGAAGAGAAATTTGATCAGGCCGAACCCGCCGACGACCTTCTGGCAATGGAAGGCATGGACCGTGATCTGGCGGTGGAATTGGCCTCCCGAGGCATCGTCACCATGGAAGACCTTGCCGAACAAGCGGTGGACGACCTGCTCGACATTGAAGGGCTGGAGGAAGAGCGCGCGGCCCAATTGATTATGACCGCCCGTGCCCCCTGGTTCGAAGGCGAGGAAGCCGGCGAATAAGTAGCACGCCGGAATTTGAAGCAGGGCGCCACCAAGACGCGGACAGGAGAGTGTTGCTGACATGGCAGAAACGACCGTAAAGAAACTGGCCGACGTGGTTGGCATCCCGGTGGATACACTGCTCACGCAGATGAAGGAAGCCGGATTGCCACACACGGACGCCGGTGAAGGCGTCTCGGACGAACAAAAGCAGCAGCTGCTCGCGCACCTGCGCAAGTCCCATGGTGCCCAGGATGCGGAGCCCAAGAAGATTACCCTGAAGCGGCGCTCCACCAGCACCATCAAGACCACCGGTGCCGCGGGCAAGGCGAAAACGGTAAACGTGGAAGTGCGCAAGAAGCGCACCTACGTGAAGCGCGCCGCGGTGGAAGAAGAGGAGCGCCTGGAGCAGGAGCGCCTGGCCGCCGAAGAGCAGGCACGCATCGAAGCCGAGGAAGCCGCCAAGCGCAAGGCCGAGGAAGAGGAAGCTAAGCGCAAGGCGGAAGAGGAAGACGCCCTTCGCCGCGAGCAGGAAGCCAAGGCCCGCGCCGAGCAGGAGCGTCAGGCCGGCGAAGAGAAAGCCAGCCAGGAGAAGACCAAGCGGACCTCCGTGCCCAAGGCGTCCACCAAGAAGGTGGCGAAGGAAGAAACCCCCGAGCAGCGTGCCCAGCGCGAAGAGGAAGAGCGCAAGCAGCGTGAAGCCGAAGAGGCGCGCCGCAAGCAGGAGGCCGAAACCCGCAAGAAAGCCGAGGAAGAGGCCGCCCGCCGCACCGCCGAGGAAGCTCAGCGCATCGCCGAGGAGCTGGAGAAGCGCGGCGGCGAGCCCGAGCCGGCGAAAACAGAAGAGGAGGACGACAAAGGGTCCTCCATCGTCCGTGATGCCGTTGAAGCCGGTTATCGCACCGAGGAGCGTCAGTCCCGCCGCCGCCGTCGCAAGAAGGGTTCGGTCGGCGTGGCCCATGGCCAGATGCGCAGCTCCATGAACAAACAGCACGGGTTCAAGAGCCCCACGGAGAAAATGGTATACGACGTAGAGATTCCCGAAACCATCACCGTGGCTGAGCTGGCCCAGCGGATGAACATCAAGGCCAAGGAACTCATCAAGGCAATGATGAAGATGGGTGAAATGGCCACCGTCAATCAGTACATCGACCAGGAAACGGCGGTATTGCTCACCGAGGAAATGGGCCACACGCCCAAGCTGGTGAAAGGCGAGGAAGAGGCGCTGGAAGACGATCTGGCGGATCTGGTGGATTACACCGGCATCGAGGAAGGACCGCGTGCGCCGGTCGTGACCATCATGGGCCACGTCGACCACGGCAAGACCTCGCTGCTGGACTATATCCGCAAGGCCAAGGTGGCGGCCGGTGAAGCCGGCGGCATTACCCAGCACATCGGCGCCTACCACGTGCAGCACGAGAAAGGCATGATCACCTTCCTGGATACCCCGGGCCACGCGGCGTTCACCGCCATGCGGGCGCGCGGTGCCCAGGCGACGGACATCGCGATCATCGTGGTGGCCGCGGACGACGGCGTGATGCCGCAGACCGAGGAAGCGATCAACCACGCCAAGGCGGCGGGTATCCCGCTGATCATCGCGGTCAACAAGATCGACAAGGAAAACGCTGACCTGGATCGGGTTAAAACCGAGCTGGCCGGCAAGGACGTGATCCCGGAAGAGTGGGGCGGCGAGTACCAGTTCGTGAACGTGTCCGCGCACTCCGGTCAGGGTATCGACGAGCTGCTGGACGCGGTGCTGCTGCAGTCCGAACTGCTGGAGCTGCGTGCCCCCGCCACCGGCCCGGCCGGCGGTGTGGTGATCGAATCCCGCATCGAGAAGGGTCGCGGTACCGTGGCCTCGGTGCTGGTGCAGTCCGGTGAGCTGCAGGTCGGCGACATGCTGCTGGCCGGCGCCCACTACGGCCGCGTCCGCGCCCTGGTCGACGAGACCGGGCAGCAGGTCAAGAAGGCCGGTCCGTCGATTCCGGTGGAAGTGCTGGGCCTGGACGGCGCGCCGGAAGCCGGCGAGCAGATCCAGGTGGTGCCCGACGAGAAGAAGGCCCGCGAAGTGGCGGAATTCCGCCAGGACCGCGACCGCGATCTCAAGCTCAAGCGTCAGCAGGCCTCCAAGCTGGAAAACCTGTTCGAGAACATGGGCAGCAAGGAAGCCAGCCAGGTCAACATCGTGCTCAAGACCGACGTGCGCGGTTCTCTGGAAGCGCTGGTCGGCGCCCTGCACGACCTGTCCACCGACGAAGTGAAGGTGAGCCTGGTGTCCTCCGGCGTTGGCGCGATCAACGAATCCGACGTCAACCTGGCGATCACCAGCGAGGCGGTACTGCTGGGCTTCAACGTGCGTGCCGATTCCAAGGCCAAGCGCCTGTGCGAGCAGGAAGGCATCGACCTACGTTACTACAGCGTCATCTACGAGCTGATCGATGACGTCAAGCAGGCCATGAGCGGCTTGCTGGCACCGGAGAAGCGCGAGGAGATCCTCGGCGTGGCGGAAGTCCGCGACGTGTTCCGCTCCTCCAAGTTCGGCGCCGTGGCTGGCTGTATGGTGGTGGAAGGCACCCTGTACCGGAACCGCCCGATCCGCGTGCTGCGCGACGACGTGGTGGTGTTCGAGGGCGAGCTGGAATCCCTGCGCCGCTTCAAGGACGACGTCCAGGAAGTCCGCAACGGCGTCGAGTGTGGTATCGCCGTGAAGAGCTACAACGACGTCAAGGCCGGCGACAAGATCGAAGTGTTCGAAGTGAAGGAGGTGGCGCGCTCTCTCTGAGTGCGTCCTCGTTATGAGCCGTCATCGCCGCCCCAGTGGTTTTCAGCGCACCGACCGCATCGCGGATCAGATTCAGCGTGAGTTGTCGCGGTTGCTTCAGTTTCAGCTGAAGGATCCGCGCGTGGGGCTGGTGACGGTGCAGGACGTGACCGTATCCCGGGATCTGTCCTACTCCGACGTCTATTTCACCTTGTTGGGTGAGGGGGCCGAAGCGGGCTACGAGGCCGAGAAGGTGCTCACCGGCGCCGCCGGCTTCCTGCGCAGCTCGCTGGCGCAGACCCTCAACACCCGCACCACGCCGAAATTGCGTTTTCACTATGACGAAACACCGGAGCGCGCCTCGGAGCTGTCGCAGCTGATCGACGAGGCGCGCGCCGAGGATCGGGAATTGCGTCCCGATCAGGACGACGACGACACCAAGAACGATTGATCACGGAGCGAAGACAGTGGGAAAACGGCGCCGTGGAGGTCGTGATCTGAATGGCATTCTGTTGCTGGACAAGTCCCAGGGCGTGACCAGCAACGGGGCCCTGCAAATGGCCAAGAAAATGTTCGCCGCGGCCAAGGCCGGGCACACCGGCAGCCTGGACCCGCTGGCCACCGGCATGCTGCCGATCTGTTTCGGCGAGGCGACCAAGTTCAGCCAGTTTCTGCTGGACGCGGACAAGCGCTACCGGGTCACCGCCCAGCTGGGCGTGGCCACGGAAACCGGCGACGCGGACGGCGAGGTGCGTGAAACCCGCTCGGTGAACGTGACCGAAGGGCAGGTGGCCGAAGCTTTGGAGCGGTTTCTCGGCGACATCGAGCAGATCCCCAGCATGTATTCGGCGATCAAGCACCAGGGCACGCCGCTCTACAAGCTGGCCCGTGAAGGCATCACCGTGGAGCGCCAGCCGCGCCCGGTGACCATCCACGAAATCAAGGACGTGCGCCTGGAAGAGGGCGACCGGGTGGATTTCGAGGTAGCCTGCTCGAAAGGCACCTATGTGCGCTCGCTGGTCGAGGATCTCGGCGAAGCGCTGGGCTGCGGCGGCCATGTGGCCGCGCTGCGCCGGCTTTCCGCGGGGCCCTACCCGGCGGAGCGCATGCTGACCCTGGAGCAGCTTGGCGAGATCAAGGCGGAGGGCGGTTTCGAGGCCCTGGACGAATTGCTCTTGCCTTTGTCGACCAGCGTGGCAGACTGGCCGCGCGTCCAGCTGGCCGAGAGCGCCGCGCATTACCTGCGCCAGGGCCAGCCGGTGATGACCAGTGACCGTCCCCAGGACGGCTGGGTAAGTATTTATGAAGCTTCCACCGACACCTTCATGGGCGTCGGTGAAGTGCTGGAAGACGGGCGCATCGCGCCGCGTCGTCTGGTATCCGGCTGACCGAGGGTCGGCCTTCAACGAGGGCGGCGGCTGTAAATATGCGCGGCCGACCGCGACTTAACCGCATATTGGAGCGAAAAAATGGCTTTGACCACCGAGCAAAAAGCACAAATCCTGAAGGATTTTGCCCAGAAGGAAGGTGATACCGGTTCCCCGGAAGTGCAGGTTGCCCTGCTGTCCGAGAACATCAACCAGCTTCAGGGTCACTTCAAGGATCACCACAAGGATCACCACAGCCGTCGCGGCCTGATCCGCATGGTTAACCAGCGCCGTAAGCTGCTGGACTACCTGGCCGGCAAGAACCGCGACCGCTATCTGAAGTTGATCGAACGTCTGGGCCTGCGCCGCTAAGCAGGCCCCGGTGTGACCGGTGATTGAAACGGAAGCTCGGCCCGGTGCCGGGCTTCTGTTGTTTTGGGGGCAGGGTTATGATGCCCCGGCACGCGATGAAAAAGCGAAGAGACGAAAGACGAGACGAGAGACGAGAAGCGATATGTTCAATATAGTGCGTAAAGAGATTCAATACGGCGGCGACACCGTTATCCTGGAAACCGGGCAGATCGCCCGCCAGGCCACCGCCGCCGTGATGGTCACCATCGGTGACACCCAGGTGCTGGTCACCGTGGTCGGCAAAAAAGAAGCCGACCCCAACAAGCCGTTCTTCCCGCTCACCGTGAACTACCAGGAAAAGACCTACGCCACCGGCCGCATTCCCGGCGGCTTCTTCAAGCGTGAAGGTCGTCCCAGCGAGAAAGAAACCCTGACCTGCCGTCTGATCGACCGGCCGATTCGCCCGCTGTTTCCCAAGGGCTTCATGAACGAAGTCCAGATCGTGGCCACGGTCATGTCCTCGGACAAGAACCAGGATCCGGATATCGCCGCCATGATCGGCACCTCCGCCGCCCTGGCGATCTCGGGCATTCCGTTCAGCGGCCCCATCGGCGCGGCACGCGTGGGCTTCAAGGACGGCCTGTACCTGCTCAACCCGACCTATTCCGAGCTGGAAGAGTCCGCCCTCAACCTGGTGGTCGCCGGTACCGAAGCCGCCGTGCTGATGGTGGAATCCGAAGCCCAGGAGCTCAGCGAAGACCAGATGCTGGGCGCGGTGCTGTTCGGCCACCAGGAAATGCAGGGCCTGATCCAGGCGATCAACGAGTTCGCCTCCGAAGTGGGCACCCCCGCCTGGGAGTGGCAGCCGGCTGAAGAGAACACCGAGCTGAAGAATGCCATCAAGGGCAAGTACGAAGCCGCTCTGGCGGACGCCTACACCATCACCGACAAAATGGCCCGCCAGCAGAAAGTCGGCGAGCTGCGCGACGCCTGTGTGGCCGAGTTCGCCACCGAAGAAGACGGCGCGCCGGAAGCCGGTGAAGTGAAGGACCTGTTCGGCAAGGTGGAAAAGAACGTGGTGCGCGAGGCGGTGGTCTCCGGCAAGCCGCGTATCGACGGCCGTGCCCTGAACGCGGTGCGCCCGATCGAATGCAAGGTGGGCATGCTCAAGAAAACCCACGGCTCCGCGCTGTTCACCCGCGGCGAAACCCAGGCGATCGTCACCGCCACCCTGGGTGGCATGCGCGATGCCCAGTTCATCGACGCCCTGGAAGGCTCCCGCCAGGACCACTTCATGCTGCAGTACAACTTCCCCCCGTACTGCGTCGGTGAAACCGGCATGATCGGCAGCCCCAAGCGCCGCGAAATCGGCCACGGCCGTCTCGCCCGCCGTGGCGTCGAAGCGGTGGTGCCCGATGAGAAGCAGTTCCCGTACTCAATCCGCGTGGTGTCCGAAATCACCGAATCCAACGGCTCCTCCTCCATGGCGTCGGTGTGCGGCACCTCCATGGCGCTGATGGACGCCGGCGTACCGCTGACCGCCCCGGTGGCCGGCATCGCCATGGGTCTGGTCAAGGAAGAAGACGGCCGCTTCGCGGTACTGTCCGACATCCTCGGTGACGAGGATCACCTCGGCGATATGGACTTCAAGGTGGCCGGTACCGCGCGCGGCGTGACCGCTCTGCAGATGGACATCAAGATCGAGGGGATCACCGAGGAGATCATGGAGAAGGCGCTGGAGCAGGCCCAGGAAGGCCGGCTGCACATTCTCGGCGAGATGGCCAAGGCGATTTCCGAGTCCCGCTCCCAGGTGTCCGACAACGCGCCCACCCTGCTCACCCTGAAGATCAACCCGGAGAAAATCCGCGACGTGATCGGCAAGGGCGGCGCCACCATCCGCGGCCTCACCGACGAAACCGGGTGCACCATCGATCTGGAAGACGACGGCAGCGTGAAGATCTACGGCGAAACCCGTGAGGCGGCCCTGGAAGCCAAGCGTCGCGTGGAAGAGCTCACCGCCGAGGCGGAGATCGACAAGATCTACGAAGGCAAGGTCATGCGCGTGGTGGACTTCGGTGCCTTCGTGCAGATCATGCCCGGCACCGAAGGCCTGCTGCACATCTCCCAGATCGCCGAAGAGCGCGTGGAGAAGGTGTCCGACTACGTCAACGAGGGCGACATCATCAAGGTGAAAGTCCTCGACGTGGACCAGCGTGGCCGCATCAAGCTGTCCATGAAGGAAGCGAAGGAAAGCTGATTTTCCCTGGCTCCGTCAGTACTAAAAAGACCCGCTTAGGCGGGTTTTTTTATGCTCCGTCGAAAAAGACAACCGGGTTGCCATAGTTGGATCAATATCATAAGCTTGCTTACGATAAGTGCGCTTACTAAAGCGCGGATAGGCAGCCGGGAGACCTCGCGATGACCAAAGACACCATGGTCGGGCTCAACGTCCATGACGTGGCGCGTATGATCCGCCGCGACTTCGACCGGCGCGCCCGCGAACAGGGACTGACCCGCGCCCGCTGGCAGGTGCTCTGGCATCTGGCCCGCCACGAGGGCGTCCACCAGGCGGCGCTGGCCGAGATACTCGATGTGGCGCCGATTTCGCTGACGCGGCAACTGGAACGGCTGGAACAGGAAGGCCTGGTGGAGCGTCGGGGGGATCCTTCCGACCGGCGCCGGCGCCGGCTTTATCTCACCGAAGCGGCCACGCCGGCGTTGGAGCGGCTACGCCAACTGGCGGCGCTGACCCGCGAGCGGGCCTTCGACGGGCTGACCAGCGAGCAAATCGATACGTTCAGAGAGGTGCTGGAGGCGATGCGCGCCAACCTCTGTGATCGACCGGATCAGGGGGACGCACAGTGACCACAACGCAACGCAACCGGCGGCTGGGGATGGGGCTGGGCCTGTTGATCGCTCTGGCCGTGGTGCTATGGCTGATATTCGGCGGCCACCGCTACGTGACCACCGAAAACGCCTACATCAAGATCGACATGATCTCGCTGACCGCCGACGTCAGCGGCCCTCTGGTGGCGGTCAACGTGGAGCGCAACCAGCCGGTCCAGCGCGGCCAGGTGCTCGCCGAGGTCGACCCCCAGCCTTACCGCATTGCCCTGGCGGAGGCGCGCGCCGATCAGCGCGCGGTGCGTAACCGCATTCTTTCCGAGCGTGCCGACTATGCGCGGCTGCAGGCCCAGCGGGCTCAGGCGCGCCGTGACCTGAGCTACTACCAGCGGGAATTGCAGCGCTTCCAGGGGCTCGACAAGGTGGCGGTATCGCAATCCCAGTTGGAGGCGGCGCGGCAGAAGCGCGACAAGGCCCGGGCGGACGCGGAGGTCATCGACCAGCAACTCGCCAGCCTGCGCGCCAAGCTCGGCGGCGGGCCGGATGTGGCGGTGGAGGAGCATCCGGACTATCAGGCGGCCACCGCCAAGCTGGACCAGGCCGAATACGACCTGGCCCACACCCGCATCGTGGCCCCCGCCGACGGTATTCTCGGCGGCGCCACGCCGATGGTCGGTGAGCGCGTCAACGCGGGCGTGCCGGTGCTCACGCTGGCCCGCGACCGCTCCGCCTGGGTGGAAGCCAACCTGAAGGAAACCCAGCTCACCAACGTGCGTGAGGGGCAGACCGTGGAGGTGGTGGTGGACACCTATCCGGGGGTCACCTGGCGGGCCCGGGTGCGCAGCCTGAGCCCGGCCACCGGCTCCGAGTACGCGCTGATCCCGCCGCAGAACGCCAGCGGCAACTGGGTCAAGGTGGTGCAGCGGGTGCCGGTGCGGCTGCAGTTGCTGGATGTCGACGGCAAGCCGCCGCTGCGCTCGGGCATGAGCGCGGAAATCACCATTGATACGCAGGCGTCGCCGCTCGCCGACAAACCGTTGGCCGGCACGCCGGTGGCCGGCACGCCGGTGGCCGACAAACCGGTGGCCGCCAGCGGCGACCATGGCACGCCTTAACGACCAGCGCCTGGTCACCGTCAGCATCATGCTGGCGACGGTGATGCAGGTGCTCGACACCACCATCGCCAATGTGGCCCTGCCGCACATGCAGGGCAGCCTGTCCGCCAGTACCGACCAGATCACCTGGGTGCTGACCTCCTACATCGTGGCCGCCGCCATCATGACGCCGACGGTGGGGTTCATGGCCAGCCGCCTGGGGCGGCGCCGGCTGTTCCTCTGGTCGGTGGCCGGGTTCACGGTGACCTCCGGCCTGTGCGGGTTGTCCGCCTCGCTGGATCAGATGGTCCTGTTCCGCATCCTGCAGGGGGTGTTCGGCGCCGCGCTGGTGCCGCTGTCCCAGTCGGTGCTGCTGGACGCCTACCCGGTGGAAAAACACGGCCAGGCCATGGCGATCTGGGGCATGGGCGTGATGGTGGGGCCGATCCTGGGGCCCACGCTGGGCGGCTGGCTCACCGAGTGGTACAGCTGGCGCTGGGTGTTCTACATCAATCTGCCGTTCGGCTTGCTGGCGTTCGCCGGCATCTGGCTGAGCGTCAGTGAAACCGAAACCCGCAAGGTGCGCTTCGACATCATGGGGTTCGCCTATCTGGGCCTGGCCATCGGTGCCTTCCAGCTGATGCTGGATCGCGGCGAACAGGTGCAGTGGTTCGAAAGCTTTGAGATTCAGCTGGAAGCCGTTCTGGCTCTGCTCGGCTTGTATCTGTTCGTGGTCCATTCGCTGACCCGCAAGGACCCCTTTATCGATCCGGCGCTGTTCAAGGACCGTAATTTCGTCACCGGGCTGGTGTTCATCTTCGTGGTGGGGATCATTCTGCTGGCGACCATGGCTCTGTTGCCGCCGTTTCTGCAGCAGTGGAAAGACTATCCGGCGGTGACCACCGGCCTGGTGCTGGCGCCGCGCGGGCTGGGCTCCATGTTCTCGATGATGCTGGTGGGGCGCCTGATGCGCACCCGGCTGGACCCGCGGGTGCTGGTGATCACCGGGCTGCTGTTCATCACCTTCTCGTTGCACGAGATGGCCGGTTTCACGCTGGAGGTCAGCCGCAATACGCTGATCTGGACCGGGGTGCTGCAGGGGCTGGGCCTGGGGCTGGTGTTCGTGCCGGCCAGCGCGCTCACCTACGCCACGCTCAACCCGTCACTGCGCACCGAGGGCGCCTCGCTGTTTTCGTTGTCGCGCAACCTGGGCTCCAGCGTCGGCATCTCGATCATGACCGCCATGTTGTCGCGCAATCTGTGGATCAACCAGCAGCAGCTCGGTGAGCACCTGCAGCTCGCCCCCTGGCTGAGCCAGGGGCTGCCCATGAAAGAGATGGTGGGGAGCGTGCCGGCGGCGGTCTACCAGACGCTGTTGAGCCAGGCGGCGGAGATCAGCTATATGAACGATTTCCGCCTGCTGATGTGGATCAACATGGCGGCGATCCCGCTGGTGTTCCTGCTGCGCCACCAGCGGCGGGCATAAAAAAGGCGGCCCGAGGCCGCCTTTTTCCTTATCACAAAAGAGCCGCTATCCGCTGTCGCCGTTGTTCTTGCGGGTCTTGATCAGCTCGTCCACCACGCCCGGGTCCGCCAGGGTGGAGGTGTCGCCCAGGCTGTCCAGCTCGTCGGCTGCGATCTTGCGCAGAATGCGACGCATGATCTTGCCGGAGCGCGTCTTGGGCAGGCCGGGGGCGAAGTGAATCAGGTCCGGCTTGGCGATCGGGCCGATTTCCTGGGTGACCAGATCGCGCAGCTCCTTGATCAGCTCATCGCTGCCCTCGGCGCCGCGCATCAGCGACACATAGGCGTAGATGCCCTGGCCTTTGACGTCGTGCTGGTAACCCACCACGGCGGCCTCGGAGATGCTCTTGTGCAGCACCAGAGCCGATTCGATCTCGGCGGTGCCCAGCCGGTGCCCGGAGACGTTCAGCACGTCGTCCACCCGGCCGGTGATCCACCAGTAGCCGTCCTCGTCGCGGCGCGCCCCGTCGCCGGTGAAGTAATAGCCGGGGTAGGCGCTGAAGTAGGTGTCGATCATGCGCTGGTGGTCGCCGTACACGGTGCGGATCTGGCTCGGCCAGCTGGCCTTGATTACCAGGTTGCCGGAGGTGGCGCCTTCCAGTTCCTTGCCGTCCGGGTCCATCAGGCCGGGCTGTACGCCGAACATGGGCAGGGTGGCGGAGCCGGGCTTCAGGTCCACCGCGCCGGGCAGCGGCGCGATCATGATGGCGCCGGTCTCGGTCTGCCACCAGGTGTCGACGATCGGGCAGCGTTCCTCGCCCACCACCTTGTGGTACCACTGCCAGGCTTCCGGGTTGATCGGCTCGCCCACGGTGCCCAGCAGTTTCAGGCTGGAGCGGTCGGTTTTGGTCACCGGCTCGTCGCCCTGGCCCATCAGGGCACGGATGGCGGTGGGCGCGGTGTAGTAGATGTTGACCTTGTGCTTGTCCACCACCTGCCAGTGACGGGAGGCGTCCGGGTAGGTGGGCACGCCCTCGAACATCAGGGTGGTGGCGCCGTTGGCCAGCGGCCCGTAGACGATGTAGCTGTGGCCGGTGATCCAGCCCACGTCGGCGGTGCACCAGTAGATGTCGCCGTCCTGATAGTCGAACACGTACTTGTGGGTCAGGGCGCTCTGCAGCAGGTAGCCGGCGGTGGTGTGCACCACGCCCTTGGGCTTGCCGGTGGAGCCGGAGGTGTACAGGGTGAACAGCGGGTCCTCGCTGTCGACCCATTCCGGCTCGCAGTTCGCGTCCGCCTTGGCGAGCGCGTCGTGGTACCAGATGTCACGCTGGTCGTCCCAGTCGATATCGCCGCCGGTGCGTTCCACCACCAGGCAGGTGTGGACCGAATCGCAGCCGCTCAGGGCCTTGTCGGCGTTGGCTTTCAGTGCCACCACCTTGCCGCCGCGCACGCCTTCGTCGGCGGTGATCAGGGCGCAGGCGCCGGCGTTCTGGATGCGGTCCTTGAGGGCTTCCGGCGAGAAGCCGCCGAACACCACCGAGTGAATCGCGCCGATGCGGGCGCAGGCCAGCATGGCGTAGGCCGCTTCCGGGATCATCGGCATGTAGATCACCACCCGGTCGCCTTTTTTCACGCCGCGGTCCTTCAGGGCGTTGGCGAAGCGCGACACCTGCTCGAACAGTTCCTGGTAGGTGATGTGCTTTTCCTGGTCGGGCTCGTCGCCCTCCCAGATGATCGCGGTCTGCTGGGCGCGCTCGGGCAGGTGGCGGTCGACGCAGTTGTAGCAGGCGTTGAGCTTGCCGCCCTGGAACCAGGCCGCGCGGCCTTCCTTGAAGTCCCAGTCGCTGACCGTGTCCCAGCGGGTCTGCCAGTCGAGCAGTTGGTCCGCGCGCTCGGCCCAGAACGTATCGGGATCGTCGATGGATTGCTGATACCAGCGATCATAGGTTTGCCGATCCATCAGTGTCTGGCGTTTAAACGCCTCCGGAACCGGGTAGATCTTTTGCTCGGACATGTCAGCCTCCTTCGTACTGCCCGCTGATGTTTATTGTCTGGCCGCCCCGCCCTGAAGCCGCGGGGGTAATACGGCGCCGTATTATCGTGCCAACGGCGATACGCCTGGAATTAAACTATTGTCTAAAGACCGGCTTATCAAATGCCATTGAGGACAGTGTACCGCTAGCGGCGCTGGGAAAGGGACGTCTACTACCAAAGGCGAAGAGATGCGCGCGCGGGGAGGGGGTAGCATCAAGGGGCTGGATACAAAAACGCCGGCTCGAGGCCGGCGTTCAGGGCGAGGTGGTACAGGCGGCTCAGGCCACCTGCACCGGGATAGCGTTGCTGGTCCCTTTAACCTCGTTGCCTTCGTCCATGTAAATCAGACGGGGCTTATAATTGATCAACTCGGAGCTGGAATAGTTGGCGTAGGCGCAGATGATCACGCGGTGCCCGGGCTGCGCCTTGTGGGCGGCGGCGCCGTTCACGGAAATCATCTTCGAACCCTCTTCGCCGCGGATCGCGTAGGTTTCGAAGCGCTCGCCATTGTCCAGGTTGTAAATCTGGATCTGCTCGTATTCAAGGATGCCGGCCATGTCCATAAGACGGCCGTCGATGGCGCAGGAGCCTTCGTACTCAAGTTCCGCATGGGTGACGCGGGCCTGGTGCAACTTGGCTTTCAGCATGGTGCACTGCATGTTGGTACCTCTCTAAACAACCCTTGCACGGGCACTGAATAACGGCCGCTGACAGGGGGGCGGCAGTATGCATGAATCACCGGTCACATACAATAAACCGGTGGGGGGCACCCCGTGCCCTGAGCCGACGCTGAGAGCGGCATTATAGGGCAGTCTCAGCCAATTTCACGGTCACATTGTCGATCAATCTGGGACGCCCCAGGCGCGCCGCCGCCGCGACCACCAAAGAGCGGTCGCCGGGGCCGGCGGGGACCAGGCTGTCGGCGTTGGCCACGGTCACGTAATCGACATCAAAGCCGTGCCCGGCGAGCGACGCCGCCAGGCGCTGTTCCAGGGCCCGGTAGTCGCGTTCGCCGGCCTCGATGGCGCGCCGCGCCTCCTGAAGGTGCTGCTGGAGCAGCGGCGCTCTGGTGCGCTCCTCGGCGGTGAGAAAGCCGTTCCGGGAGCTGCGCGCCAGGCCGTCCGGCTCCCGGTCGGTGGCGGCGCCGATCACGCGCACCGGCATCAGCAATTCCGCCACCATTCGGCGGATCACCGCCAGCTGCTGGAAATCCTTCTCGCCGAACATCGCCAGATCAGGCTGAACAATATTGAATAATTTGCTTACCACCGTGGTCACGCCCCGGAAATGGCCGGGCCGGTCGGCGCCGCACAGATAATCGCCCAGGGCGTCCACGTCCACCCAGGTCTGGTTGGTCCCCAGCGGGTAGATTTCCTCCACCGGCGGGGCGAACGCCATGGCCACCCCGGCGTCGCGCAGCTGGGCGCAGTCCGCGTCCAGGGTGCGCGGGTAGGCGTCGAAGTCCTCATTGGGGCCGAACTGGGTGGGGTTGACGAAAATCGACACCACCACCTCGTCGCTGTGGCGCCGGGCCTCGCGCACCAGGCTCAGGTGGCCCTCGTGCAGGTTGCCCATGGTGGGCACGAAGCCCACCCGTTTTCCGGCCTGGCGCCACTGGCGCACGCGCTCGCGCACCTCGGCGACGGTATGCAGCAATTCCATGGTGATCAGAAGCAGTGCTGTTCGGCGGGGAACTGGCCGTCCTTGACGGCCCGGTCATAGGCGCGGAACGCCGCGGCCACATCGCCGCCGGCCTCCGCCATGAAGTCCTTCACGAAGCGCGCCGGGCTGGCATTGAGCCCGAGCATGTCGTGCATCACCAGCACATGGCCGTCGCACTCCGGGGCGGCGCCGATACCGGTCACCGGGATGTTCACGGCGGCGGTGATTTCCGCGCTCAGGGCGCGCGGCACGCACTCCAGCAGCAGCATGGCGGCGCCGGCCTTTTCCAGGGCGACGGCGGCCTCCAGCAGCTCGCGCGCGCCCTGCTCGTCCTTGCCCTGGACCCGGTAGCCGCCGAAGGCGTTGACCGCCTGCGGGGTCAGGCCCAGATGCACGCAGGCCGGGACGCCGTTGCGCTTGAGCACGGTGACCGCTTCGGCCAGCCAGGCGCCGCCTTCCAGCTTGACCATGTTGGCGCCGGCCTGCATCAGCGCGCCGCTGGCCTCGAGAATGCGCTCCAGCGTGGCGGCGCCCAGGAAGGGCACATCGGCCAGCACCAGGCTGCCCTGGTTGCCGCGGGCCACGCACCGGGTGTGGTAGACCATGTCGTCCAGGGTCACCGGCACGGTGCTGTCACGGCCCTGGATCACGTTGCCCAGGGAGTCGCCGATCAGGACGGCGTCCACGCCCGCTTCGCTGATCAGACGCGCGAAGGTGGCGTCGTAGGCGGTGAGCATGGAGAACTTCTCGCCGTCCTGCTTGCGCTTGTTGAGAGTGCGGATGGTAACGGGCATGGGTGTCTTCCCCCGGGAAACTGCGTTTAGACCAGCGGCCGGGGGTTAAAATAGTGGCGCCCGGTGCGGATGTCCAGCAACTCGGCCACCAGTTGCTGGTAGTCCGCGTCACCGCTGGCCAGGTCGATTTCCGCCGCGTTGACGATCAGCAGCGGGGCCCGGTCGTAGAAGTGGAAAAAGCGGGTGTAGGCGTCGTTGAGGCGGTCCAGGTAGTCCGGGTCGATGCGTTGCTCGAAGGCGTTGCCCCGTTTCAGCACCCGCTGGCGCAGAACCGGCGTGGGCGCCTGCAGGTAGATCACCAGGTCCGGCGCCGGGGCGTCGATCAGCATGTGCTGGTAGACGTTGTCGTAGAGGGCGAACTCGTCCTCGTCGAGATTCACCTCGGCGAACAGGCGGTTCTTGTCGACCAGGAAATCCGCCACCCGCGGGCCGGAAAACAGGTCCTGCTGGCGCAGCCCGCGCAGCTGGTCGGCGCGCTGAAACAGGAAAAACAGTTCGGTCTGCAGGGCGAAGCGGGCCGGGTCCTGATAGAAGCGGGTCAGAAACGGGTTGTCGTCGGCGCGCTCGAACAGGGTGTCGAAGCCGAAGGTGTCCGCCAGACGCTGGGCCAGGGTGGTTTTGCCGGCGCCGATGGGGCCTTCCACGGCGATGAAACGGGGCAGTTCGCCGTTGTCGCGCAGACGGTTAATGCGTTCGGTCAGCAAAGTGGTTCTCCTCCAGGCAGTGCAGGCGCTGCAGTGGCTGGGCGGCGACCGCAGGCCAATAGTCGGCCACCGGGGTGCCGTCCGGCAAGCGGCAATCGGGCAGCAGGTCGACCAGCGGGCCGATCACGAAGGCGCGCCGCGTGAGCTCGGGGTGGGGGACGGTGAGGCGGGGCAGGTCGAGGGTCCGCTGGTCCCATAACAGGATGTCCAGATCCAGGGTGCGCTCGCCCCAATGCCGGTGCCGCTCGCGGCCGGCGGCGTTTTCCAGCTGCTGCAAGGCGTCCAGCAGGGCCAGCGGGGCCAGCGTGGTTTCCAGGGCCGCCACCGCGTTGATGAAGTCGGGCTGGTCCTGGGGCCCCACCGGGGCGCTAGCGTAGAGATCGGAATGGCCCACCAGCCGGGTGTCGGGCAAGGCGGCCAGCGCCTCCAGGGTCCGGCACAGTCGCCGGCGGGGATCCGCCAGATTGCCGCCCAGCCCGATCACCACCATGCCTGTTCAGCCCTGGCTGTTGGCGGGTTTGCGCCGGCGCCGGCGGCGCTTGCCACCGCCGCTGGCGCCCTGGTTGGGGCCGAGCGCCTGCACCATCGCTTCGCGCTGGTCCTCGTCGGCGTCCTGGTAGCGCGTCCACCAGTCACCCAGGCCGGCGGGCAGTTCACCGGCCTGCTCGCGCAGCAGCAGGAAATCGTAGGCGGCCCGGAAACGGGGATGCTGCACCAGCGCCTCGGCGCGGCGGCCGCCACGGCGTGGCAGCCGATCCTGCAGGTCCCACATTTCCCGCATCACGGTGGAGAAGCGGCGCGGAATGGCGGTGTGCTGAACCTGCTGGTTCAGGGCCCAGCCGGCGGCCTTGTGCAGGGCCGGAGCCGGCGGCATGCCGTCGGCGCGCAGCTTTTCCAGGCGCGCCACGGTCACCGGCCACAACAGTACGGCGAAGATGAACGCCGGCGTCACCGGTTTATCCTGCGCCAGCCGCCGGTCGGTGTTGTCCATGGCGGCCAGAATCAGTTTCTCCCAGACCTTGCCCTGGGGGCCCTTCAGGCTGCGGTCGGTTTCCGGGAACAGGAAATGGAACAGGCCCAGGTCCTGCAGTTGCTGCATGGAGGCGCGGGCATGGCCGCTGAGGAACAGTTTCAGCACCTCGTCGAACAGCCGCGCCGGCGGCACCTGCAGCAGCAGCTCGGCCAGTTCGGGAATCTTGCGGCTTGCCTTCTGGTCCAGCCGGAAGCCCAGCTTGGCGGCGAAGCGGGCGGCGCGCAGCATGCGCACCGGGTCTTCCCGGTAGCGCTGTTCGGGGTCGCCGATCAGGCTGATCTCGCCGCGCTCGATGGCGCGCCGGCTGCCGACAAAGTCGTACAACGCGAAGTCGGCGATATTGTAGTAGAGCGCATTGATGGTGAAGTCGCGGCGCAGGGCGTCTTCCTCGATGCTGCCCCAGGTGTTGTCGCGCAGCACCAGCCCGGTCTCTTCGTGGGCGGAGTGCTGGTCGCGGTCGAGTTCCTGGTCGTCCCGTTGAAAGGCGCGGAACGTGGAGACTTCGATCACTTCGCGGCCGAAACGCACATGCACGATCTGGAAGCGGCGGCCGATGATACGGCTGCGCTTGAACAGGCGCTGGACCTGCTCCGGCGTGGCGTCGGTGACCACGTCGAAGTCCTTGGGCTCGCGGCCGCACAGCAGGTCGCGCAGGCAGCCGCCCACCAGAAAGGCTTGAAATCCCTGCTCGTGCAACCCATACAGCACATTCAGCGCCGCTCTGGAGATCTGCTTGCGGGAGATCGGATGCTGGTCCCGGGGTATGATCCGCGCCTCGGGCAGGGCGGTGCCGCCGCTGGAACCTTTGCTCGCCACGGCGGTCAATGTTCTCAGAGGGCGGCCAAGCAGGCGTAGCGGGTAGGTGACGATGCCGGCGAGCCGGGCCAGGGCCCAGGTAAGAATTGCGTCGGCCCAGACCACGGGCATGACAAGCCAGGTAAGGGCGCTTTTAAGCCTCGGTGAAAGGTTACGTGCCATTGAGCAAAAAACGTCCTGACGGAATGAAAGGCGGCATGGTAGCACTTTTTGCCACGGGCTGGTTATTCGATCTGGAGAAAGGGCGGGCGGTCCGCCGGGCGTAAGCGATATGGCGGGCCTGGAAAGTAAAAAGGGACCACAACCTCGGTTGTGATCCCCTATGCGCTGATTCTGTTGTTGTTATTGTTTGTGTTTTTTTCTGCCTTGCGCCATAACCAATTTTTGTTACGGCATCTTGTTTTGGCTCCAAGTTTATTCTTCTTCTTCTTTTCTTGTTCTTATTATGAGCCTTAACGCCGTTGTTGTTTTCCTTATGTGGCGTGGGATTCATAGTGCATGGATGGTTTTTCCATTGCAACAAGTTGTTAAACCCTTTCAAATCAAGCACTTATAAAAAAATGAAGAAATGTGAACAGTTATAAGCTCCGGCGCGGTAGCACACCTGTTACCGGCCTGTGTAGTAAGGTAACACTTCTGGGGTAACACCCCTCCCGGCCCCGTCCTGCATTGATTGAAACCGCAAAGGCAAGCACTGAAATTCACCGGCGGGTGCTCTTGCGGCGTGGAATGCCCAGGCGTTGCCGGCGTTCCCACAGGCTTTTGCGGCTGATCCCCAGCTTCTGGGCCAGCTCGGTCTCGGTCATGCTGTCCTGGTTTTCCAGTACGAAACGGGTGAAATAGTCCTCCAGGGACAGATCCTCGGAGGGGTCCAGGCTGGCCCGGCTGACCCGCTGCGGGGTGCGGTTGGGGTTCAGGCCCAGCTGCGCGGGGCCGATGCCGTCCTCCTCGGTGAGAATCACCGCCCGCTCGATCACGTTTTCCAGCTCTCGCACGTTGCCCGGCCAGCTGTAGGCGCGCATGGCGGCGAGCGCGGCGTCGGTGAAATACAGCGCGCCCCGGCTGAGCTTTTCGCAGCTGCGCGTCAGCAGGGTGGCGGCCAGCTGCTCGATGTCGTCCTCGCGCTCGCGCAGTGGCGGCAGCTCCAGCTCCATCACGTTGAGGCGGTAATACAGGTCCTCACGGAAGCGGCCGTCGGTGACCCGGGCCGGCAAATCCATCTGGCTGCTGGCGATCACGCGCACGTCCACCCGGCGCGGCGACAGCGAGCCCTGGCGGTGGATTTCCCCTTGTTCCAGCAGGGTCAGCAGGCGGCTTTGCGCCTCGTTGGACAGCTCGCCCACTTCGTCAAGAAAAAAGGTGCCGCCGTCGGCGTTCTCGATGCGGCCGGGCTGGCTGTCGCTGCCGAACAGTTCCTCCAGTTGCAGGGTCTTGGGCAGAGCGGCGCAATGCACCGTTACCAGCGGCGCGGCGGTGCGCTCGCTGTGCTCGTGCAGGGCGCGCGCAGTGAGCTCCTTGCCGGTGCCGGCCTCGCCGAGAATCAGCACCGGGGTGTCGGTGGGGCCGACCCGGCTGATGCGGTGCTTGAGATCGCGCATCGGCTCGCAGTCGCCGATCATGGAGCGGACCGGGTAAGTGCGCTCCATGTCCTGGCGCAGCGCCTGGTTGCCCCGGTTGATGCGGCCTTCCTTGAGCACCCGCTGCACCGACATCAGCATTTCGTCGTGATCGAAGGGCTTGGGAATGTAATCCACGGCGCCTTCGCGCATGGCGTCCACCGCCGAGCGCAGGCTGGCGTAGCTGGTCATGATCAGCACCGGCACCGGGGCCGCCAGCTCGATCAGCGCGGTGCCGGGCTCGCCGGGCAGACGCAGGTCGCTGATGATCAGGTCGCACTGGGTGAGGCCGTTCTCGCGGGCCTGCTCCACGGATTCCGCCTCAGCCACGGAGTGATCGTGCCGTTCCAGTAGTTTGCGCAGGGCGCCGCGAATCACCGGCTCGTCTTCAACGATCAGGATATGGCTCATGGTGCCGTTCCTTTTTTAATGCGTGCTCAAGGCGCCGGCGCTGAAGCGCGGCAGCTCGATGATAAAGCGGGTTCCACGGTCGCCGTCGATGGGGCTTTCCACCCACACCGTGCCGTGGTGGTCCTCGATAATACTGTAAACCAGCGCCAGGCCCAGCCCCGTGCCCCTGCCGGGCGGTTTGCTGGTGACAAACGGCTCGAACAGGGCGGCGCGCAACTCCTCGGGAATGCCGTGGCCGTGGTCCTCCACCTGGATGCGCACCTTGTCGCCGTGGTCTTCACTGAGCACGCGGATCGCGTCGCCCGCGTCGCTGGCGTCCGCCGCGTTGCCGAGCAGGTTGACGAACACCTGCAGCAGGCGCTGTGGGTCGCCGATCACTTCCAGATCCGGCGCGCACTGGTTCTCAAAGCGCTGCGCCCGATGGTCCGGGTCCAGCAGCAGCAGCGCAATGGCCTCGGCGGCGGTGGCGGCCACGTTCACCGGGCCCTGGATGGTATCGCGCAGGCCGCCGGAGTGGCTGAACGTGACCAGGGATTCGACGATGCGGGTGATGCGGCGGGTCTGCTCCATGATCTGGCTGGCGCTGAGGGTCTGCTCCTCGCGGTCGCATTCGCCGTCCAGGTTCTGCGCCAGGCAGGCGATGGCGGTCACCGGGTTGCCGATCTCGTGGGCCACGCCCGCCGCCAGCCGGCCGATTGATGCCAGGCGCTCGTTGTGGGCCAGGTGGGATTCCATCTGCCGCAGTTCGGTGATGTCCTCCAGCACCAGCACCAGGCCGCCGGCCTGCTCGCTGGGGCCCGGGCTCTGGATCAGTGACTTGTGCAGGCTGACCCAGCGGGACTGGCCGTCCACCTCCAGATGGCGCTGCGGCTCGTGCATCGCTTCGCCGCGCCCGAACTCCGACAGCAGGTCGCCCCAGGGCGCCGGCAGATGCGCCAGCCGCGAGCCGATGGTGTGCTCGGCGTCGATGCCGGTGAGGTGTTCCACCGCCCGGTTCCAGCCGATGATCTCGCCGTCGCCGCCCAGGGAAATCACGCCCATGGGCAGCTCCAGCAGGGTCTGGCGATGGAAGCGGCGCAGGCTGTCCAGCTCCGCGGCCAGGCCGGAGAGGCGGTCGCGGTATTGCTCCAGGCGCGATTCGATGAACTGGATGTCCTCGCTGGATTCGCCGTCCTGGGGCTTGTAGGGCAGGTTGTCGTCCATCAGCTGATGGGCCACGGACGGCCCCAGCAGGCCGGACAGGTTGGTCTCCAGCTGGTCACGCAGGCGCCGCAATGCATAGGGCCGTGTTTCGTTGGCATTCAATTGCAGGTCGCCGAGGGCCATGTCCACTTCCCGGGCGGCGGTGCCGGGCCCCAGCGGCCCGCTCAGCGCGGTCACGAATTCGTCCACGGTCTGGGCGCTGAGATCCCAGCGGTAGGGGCGGCGCAGGCTGTCCACCGCACAGGCTTCGGCGGCGGTGCGCTCGGCGCGGGACATGGGCGTGACGATGGAGACGATGGCGTACACGATACCGTTGAGCACCACCGACACGATCGCCACCTGGTTCCAGTGGTCGGCGCCTTCGGCCCGGCGCAGGCCGAACATTTCCACCAGATGCTGGGCGTGCCAGTCCGGGTACACCATGGGCAGCAGCAGCGCCGCCAGCCACACCGCGAAGCCGGCGCACAGACCGGCGTACAGGCCGTTGCGGTTGCCGGACGGCCAGAACAGGGTGCCGATCAGACCGGGCACGAACTGCAGCGCGGCGACGAACGACAGCACGCCCAGTTCCACCGCCGAATGATTGGGTCCGGCCAGGCGGTAGAACACATAGGCCAGGGCGAGAATCGCGGCGATCAGCACGCGCCGGGTCCAGAGCAGATTCCGGTACAGGTCCTGGGCGGAATTGAGCGGGCTGGCGGGCAGGATCAGGTGGTTCAGGCACATGCCCGACAACGACAGGATGGCGACGATCAGCATGCCGCTGGCGCCGGCCAGCCCGGCCAGATACCCCAGCACGGCGCCGCCGCCACCGTTGGCCAGGCCCACACCCAGAGTGAAGTAGTCCGGTGAGGTGGTGGCGTTGCTGGCCAGCGCCGCCCACAGAATGATCGGCACGCACAGCGCCATCACCAGAAACAGCAACGGCAGCCCCCAGCTCGCCGACACCAGGGCGCGGGGATTGAGGTTCTCGGTGAACGCCATGTGGAACATGTGCGGCATCACCACGGCGGACACGAAAAACGCCATGATCAGGCTGTGCCAGGTGTTGTCCTGCAGCGGCGCGTACAGGCGCGACAGCATCTCCGGGTGCTGATCCAGCCACACGCCCAGGCCGCTGGGCCCGTCGAACACGCCGAACAGGCCGATCAGCGCCACCGCCGCGAACGCCGCCACCTTGATCAGGGACTCGGTGGCGATGGCCACCACCAGGCCTTCGTGGCGTTCGCGGGCGGTGGCATGGCGGGCGCCGAACAGAATCGCGAACAGCGTGATCAGCAGGCAGAACCAGAACGCCACCCAGGCCGGGTCCGGCTCGCCGGTGAGAATCTGGATCGACTCCGCCACCGCTTTTATCTGCATCGACAGCAGCGGCAGCATGCCGACCACCATCATCACGGTGGTCAGCGCGCCGGCCAGGCGGCTGCGGTAGCGGAACGCGAACAGGTCGGCCAGGGAACTGAGCTGATAGGTGGTGGTGAGCCGCAGGATCGGCGCCAGCAGTATCGGCGCCAGCAGGAACACGCCGGAGATGCCCAGGAAGTAGGCGAGGAAGTTGTAGCCGTAGTCGTGGGCGTAGCCCACCGAGCCGTAGATCGCCCAGGCGCTGGCGTAGACCCCCAGGGAAAACACATAGACCGCCGGGTGGCGTACCAGACGCGCCGGAATCCAGCCTTTCTCGGTGATCCACGCCACCAGAAACAGAAACAGCAGGTAGGCGCCGGCGATCAGAATCAGATCGCTGACACTATAGGCCATCGACATCCCGACTCCTGGCGATCCAGTAGCTCAATGCGATCAGCCCCAGCCAGACCAGATAGGGGCGGTACCAGGCGCGGCCGCCTTCGCTCCACCAGTCGATCAGGGACGGTGACAACAGATAGGTGCCGAGAATAAAAATGATCAGCAGCCGGTCGGTGTACATGATCGCTTCCTAAATCGAGGGTGGCGGCAGCCGGCGCCCGCCGGGCTGATGGGCCGGCGTCCAGTTCGCGCGGGCCCAGGCCAGTTGCTCCGCCACGCCGGCGTCGCGCAGTGTCGGCGGCGGTGTCAGCCCCACATAGCCGAGAGCGGTGAACAGGAAGCCGCCGGGCCGTTCACTGTCGAGCGCGGCGGCGCCGGCGGACTTGCTCATCTTGCCGCCGGCCGGGTCCATCACCACCGGCAGATGAGCGTAGCATGGCGCGGCCTGGCCCAGGCACTCCAGCACCCATTGCTGGCGCAGGGTGGAGGCCAGCAGGTCGCTGCCGCGGACCACGTCGGTGATCGCCATTTCCGCGTCGTCCAGCGCGCACGCCAGCTGGTAGCCGAACAGCCCGTCGCGGCGGCGTATCACGAAGGCGCCGCCCTCCAGGGCCAGATCGGCGTGCACCCGGCCCTGCAGCCGGTCGTCAAGCCACAGCGGCGTGTCGGGCACCGTCAGACGCACCGCGCGGTCCGGCCCCCGCGGCTGGGCCACGGCGGGGCCGGGGTGAATGTGATCCAGGGCTTTCAGTTGTTTGCGCGACAGGGTGCAGTAAAACGCCTTGTCCTCCGCCAGCAGGGTGTCCACCGCCCGCTGATAATGATCGCCACGCCGGCTTTGATAGACCGGGGCGCCGTCCCAGTGCAGTTGAAAGGCGTCCAGTTGTCGCAGGATGGTGTCCACCGCCCCCGGTTGCTGGCGGGGCGGGTCCAGATCGTCGATGCGCAGCAGCCACTGGCCGCCGTGGTAACGGGCGTCCAGCCAGCCGGCCAGCGCCGTTACCAGCGAGCCGAAATGCAGCGGCCCAGATGGCGTGGGGGCGAAGCGCCCCCGGTACGGCCGGTTCACCCGGCCAGCTGTTTTTCCTTGATTTCCGCCAGTTCCTTGCAGTCGATGCAGAGCTCGGCGGTGGGGCGGGCTTCCAGGCGGCGGATGCCGATTTCGATGCCGCAGGCATCACAGAAGCCGTAATCGTCCTTGTCGATCTGGTCGAGCGCTTTTTCGATCTTCTTGAGAAGCTTGCGCTCGCGGTCGCGGGTGCGCAGCTCCAGAGCGAATTCTTCTTCCTGGGTGGCCCGGTCGGCCGGGTCCGGCAGGTTGGCCACTTCGTCCTGGAGGTGGTGCATGGTGCGGTCGGCTTCCTCCATCAGTTCCTGGCGCCAGGCCAGCAGAATCTGACGGAAATGGGCGCGCTGTGCTTCGTTCATGTACTCCTCGCCTTGGTTGGGCGTGTAAGGCGTAAAACCATGAATGAGCGTTTCCGCCTTGGAGGCGGAGGATGCGGATTTCTTCACCTTGGATGTCACCTGATTGGAAGATGGAGAACGGGACGGCGGCCTGTCCATGCTGCCGGTAGCCCTCCTGGCGGTCCCCGGGGAACGCGTGCTGCTCGGTTGGGCGGAGGCCGGACGATTGGGGTTCGTGGCCGGCGCGGCGGTAGCCTTCCGAGCGGTGCTTTTCTTCGCCGCCGCCTTTTTGGCGACGGGTTTGGCGGCTTTGCCGGCGGCGGTTTTTGCCGGCGCCTTTTGGGCCGCGCTCTGTTTGGCCGGTGCTTTCGGCGTTGTCGCGGATTTAGCGGTCGCGGTTTTCTTCACGGCGGCTTTCTTCGCCGTGGGCTTTTTCGCGGCGGTCTTCTTCACTGCGGCCTTTTTGGCCGCCGGTTTGCTCGCCGGCTTTTTGCTGGCGGCTTTCTTGGCCGGAGCGGCTGCGGCTTTTTTCACCGTGGTCTTCTTCGCCGCCGGTTTCTTTACCGCGGCTTTTTTCGCGGTCGCCTTTTTGGCGGCCGCTTTGGTAGCGGTGGTTTTCCTGGTGGGGGCGGCCGTGGCGCGTTTCGGGGTGGTCTTGGCGGCGGCTTTTTTAGCCGGGGCCTTCTTTACGGCCGCTTTCTTGGCGACCGCTTTTTTAGCCGTCGTCGTTTTCGTGGTGGCTTTTTTGGAAGCCGCGCTGCCCGCCTTGCTGGCCGTTTTCTTCTTGCTCTTGCTACCGGTGGCCATTTTGATCAACTCCCTTAACATAGTCACGACTCGCTACCTAAGAGCCCAGATCCCTGCAGGCGACAGCCGCCCTTGCACAGGGCCGCCCAATCCAGGACAGATAATAGTGTAACCTTCGACCTTACCGCTTTATTGCAAGCCTTGTCACTATTCAGCACAGTCGCGGTTTTTCCGGCGAGATTCGCTGTTGGCGCGGCTTGCGAAGCGGGGGCGTTCCCTTGCCCGCGCACGCATTGCGTGGCGAAACCACGGGATTATAACGACACCCAGGCCACAGGAAAGGGGTTTTTCTTGAACCGTCCCATCTTGTCTCATCTTGCCGAACAGGCGCCGCCGTTTCATGTCATGGCGTTGCTGGAGCGGGCCCAGGCCCTGGAAGCCGCCGGCCACGACATCCTGCACCTGGAAGTGGGCGAGCCGGATTTTCCCTGCGCCGCCCCGATCATGGACGCGGCGCGGCGCGCCCTGGACCGCGGCCAGACGCGCTACACGCCCGCCGCCGGGCTGCCCGCGCTGCGCGAAGCCATTGCCCGGGACTACCGTGATCGGCTCGGCGCCTCGGTGAGCCCGGCCCAGGTGGTGGTGACGCCGGGCGCTTCGGGAGCGCTGCAATTGATTATGGGCGCCCTGTTGAACGCCGGCGACGAGGTGCTGCTGTGTGACCCGGGCTACCCCTGCAACCGCCAGTTCGTGACCCTGTTCGGCGGCGTGCCCCGCCCCCTGCCGTTGAGGCCCGAAGACGGCTTCCGGCTGACCGCCGACACCCTGGAGGCTGCCTGGACCGAGCGCACCCGGGTGGCGATGGTGGCCAGCCCGGACAACCCCACCGGCAACCGCACCGACGGCGCCGGGCTGGCGGGCCTGGCCCGCGACTGCAGGGCGCGCTGCGGCACCCGGGTGGTGGACGAGATCTATCAGGGGCTCTGTTACGGGGCGCCGGCGGATACCGTGCTGCGCCACGGCGACGAGGCGGTGGTGATCAACAGCTTCAGCAAGTACTTCGGCATGACCGGCTGGCGGCTGGGCTGGCTGGTGGCGCCGCAAGCCTGGGTGCCGGCCATCGAGCGGCTGGCGCAGAACTGGTTTCTGGCGCCGTCCACGGTGGCCCAGCACGCCGCCATGGCCGCCTTCGGCGAGGAGAGCCTGGCGATCGCCGAGCAGAGGCGCCAGCTTCTCGACCGGCGCCGCACCCTGCTGATGGAGGCCCTGCCCGGCATGGGCCTGCCGGTGGTGGGCGGCGCCGAGGGCGCCTTCTACCTGTATCTGGATGTGAGTGCGCACACCGACGACAGCTTCGCGTTCTGCCGGGACCTGCTGGAACGCACCGGGGTGGCGCTCACGCCGGGGCTGGATTTCGGCGCCCACCATCATCCCGAACGCTATCTGCGACTCGCCTATACCTGCGAGGAAAGCCGCCTGCACGAAGCCCTTGAGCGGCTGCGCGCCTATCTGGAGAGACCGTGAATTTTGATCCCCCTCTGCGCGAGGTGACGCTGCTGCGCCGCTACAAGCGTTTTCTCGCCGATGTACGTCTGCCCGACGGCAGCGAGACCACGGTGCACTGCCCCAACACCGGCTCGATGAAAAACTGCGTGCTGCCCGGCCAGGAACAGGCGGCGCTGATCTCCGACAGCGGCAACCCCAAGCGCAAATACCGCCACACCCTGGAAGCGGTGCGGGTGGCGCACGGTTACTGGGCGGGGGTGAACACCGGCCGCACCAACGCTCTGGTGGCCGAGGCGCTGAGCGCCGGCCGCATCGACGGCCTGTCCCCGGCGGACGGCGTGGAGCGCGAAGTGACGTTCGCGGAGAGCCGCTTCGATCTGGCCCTGGGCGAGCGCGCCGCGCCGCACACCTTTATCGAGGTCAAGAACGTGACCCTGGGGCCGGCACCGGGCGAGGTGGACAGTGGCGAGATTCGTTTCCCGGACTCGGTGACCGAACGCGGCCAGAAGCATTTGCGTACCTTGATGGCCGCCGCGCGGGAGGGGTACCGGGCGGTGCTGTTCTTCTGTGTACAGCATGGCGGCGCCCGTTCCGCCGGGCCCGCCGACGATGTGGACCCGGTGTACGGGCAGCTGCTGCGGGAGGCGGCGGGCGCCGGGGTGGAAATCCTGGCCTGGCGCACGCGGATGAGCACCGGCGAATTCGTGCTGGATGCGCCGGTGCCGGTGGTGCTGCCCTGACGGTGTCAGTGCTCGAGCAGGCGCTGCATGGTGGCCAGCTCCTGCTCGAGATCATTGATGTGGTCCTGCCAGTAGCGCGGCGAGTCGAACCAGGGAAACGCCAGCGGGAACGCCGGGTCGTCCCAGCGCTGCGCCAGCCAGGCGCTGTGGCGCAGCATGCGCCGGGCCCGTAGCGGCTCGATCAGGCGGCGCTGCTCCCAGGGAAACGGCAGGAAGGTTTCATAGCCCTCGGACAGGGTGCGCAGTTGCTGGCTGTTCTCCTCCGCGTCGCCGGAGAGCAGCATCCACAGATCCTGCATGGCGGGGCCGCGCACGCTGTCATCCAGATCGACGAAGTGGGGCAGGTCGTCGCGCCACAGAATATTGCCGGTGTGGCAGTCGCCGTGCACATTGATCGCCTGCCAGGTGATCCCGTCCAGCCGCCGCTCCATGGCCTCGATCAGCGCCCCGCCCAGGTCCCGGTAGCGCCCCGAGAAGTTGGGGTCGACCACGCCCTGATTGACGTAGTCCACGGCGGCCCGGCAGTCGGCGATGATGTCGATGGCCGGGCGGGTCTGGAAGGGGCGGTCGTTGCCGGCCGCGTGCCAGCGGGCCAGGGTGCGGCCCAGCACCAGCAGGTGGTCGGCGTTGTCCAGTTCCGGGGCATGGCCGCCCTGGCGCGGGAACACCGTGAAACGGAAGCCGGCGTGGTAGAACAGGGTCTCGCCGCGGTCGTTGGCCAGGGGCGCCACCACCGGCAGTTCCTGCTCGCGCAGGAAGCGGCTGAAGGCGTGCTCCTCGAGAATCTGGGCGTCGCTCCAGCGCTGCGGCCGGTAGAACTTCACCACCACCGGCGTGGTGTCTTCCAAACCGACCTGATAGACCCGGTTTTCGAAGCTGTTGAGCCCCATCAGTCGGCCGTCGGTGACGAAGCCGGCGCTGTCCACGGCGTCGAGAATCACGTCCGGGGTGAGGGCGTCGAACGGATGGGTGGAGCCTTCCTGGTCGGTCATGACGAATGCTCGGTTAAGCGGTGGCTTCGGCGTTGCCCACCCAGATTTCCCCGTCGCGGACGTCCAGCGGTACCGCGGTGAGGCTGTCGCCGCTGCAGGGGCCGGACAGACAGGCGCCGTTTTCCGGTTCAAACAGGGCGCCGTGGTTGGCGCACACCAGAAAGCGGCCGTCGTCGTCCATGAACTGGTCGGGCATGAAGTTCAGTTCAATGCCCAGGTGCGGACACCAGTTCAGGTACGCATGGAACTGGCCGTCGAATTTGACCACGATCACCGACTGCTCGCCGACCATGAATTCCCGGGCGCTTTCCTCGCCGATGTCCTCGGTTTTGCAGACTGCTTGCATGGCTCCCCCTTTTTTATTCGCCCAGTACCTGCTTGCGCACTTCCAGATGCGCCTCGGCGGGGAGGCGCGGGCCGAATTCGGTGACCAGCCGCGAGCTGGCGGCGGCCGCCAGCCGGCCGGCGGTGGCGTGATCATGGCCGTGGGTGAGGGCGTACAGATACGCGCCGGCGAACATGTCGCCGGCGCCGTTGGTGTCGATGGCTTTAACCGGCGTCGCGTCGACCTGGTGGACCCGCTCGCCGTCCCAGATCAGCGCGCCTTCCGCGCCGCGCGTCATCACCAGGGCGCGGCACAGCGGCTTCAGCGCCTCCAGCGCGGCCTGCGGGCTGTCGGTGTCGGTGTAGCCGAGGGCTTCCGCCTCATTGCAGAACAACAGGTCGACGCCGTCGCCCAGCATTTCCGCCAGGCCGTCGCGGAAGAACTGCACCATCGCCGGATCGGAGAACGTCAGCGAAGTGCGCACGCCGTGCTTTTCCGCCAGCTGGCGCAGACGGACGGCGGCGGCGCGGGCGCTGTCGGAGCTCACCAGATAGCCTTCCAGGTAGACGAACTCGGAGGCGGCGATGGCGTCTTCGTCCAGTTCCTGTTCGCCGACCGACTGGGAGATGCCCAGAAAGGTGTGCATGGTGCGTTCCGCGTCCGGTGTGATCATCACCAGGCATTTGCCGGACACACCGTCCTCGCGGGTGCCGGTCATGTTGGTGTCGACGCCGGCGGCCTGCAGGTCGCGCACGAAAAAGTCACCGGTGTCGTCGGCGGCCACCTTGCAGGCGTAGTAGCCACGGCCGCCGAAGTGGCGTGCCGCCACCACGGTATTGCAGGCGGAGCCGCCGCAGGTGTGCTTGTGGGGTTCGGCTTCGCCGGCCAGCGCCGCCACCAGCTCCTGCTGGCGCGCCTCATCGACGAGCGTCATCAGGCCCTTGCTCAAATCCAGACGGGTCAGGAATTCATCGGTTACTTCCACTTCGGTATCCACCAGGGCATTGCCGAGGGCGTAAACGTGGTATTTCTTTTCCATGCGGACTCCGGGCCGGTTAACAAAAGAGGCCATTATGGTGGCGCCGACCTCCTATGCCAAACCGGGTTTGCCCGCCCGGTGACTGTGACGCCACTCATAAAGACACCGATAACAGTGTAAAACCGGGTGTTCTTGCGTAGGCTCCCGGCCACCGTCTCACTATACTCGCGACCATGGCGAAGAATGCGAAAAAGCCGGCGTCCGCCCGTAAAGGGTCCGCGCGCCGCCCCGCTAAGTCGGGAAACAAACGAAACAACCGGTCCGCGGGGCGGCGCTGGTTCAGCTGGCGGTTCATCGCCAAGGTCTCGGTGGTGCTGCTGGTGCTGGCGGCCGCCGGGCTGGCCTATCTGGACGCCTATGTGCGCGACCGGTTCGACAGCCACGTCTGGCAGTTGCCGGCGCGCGTTTACGCGCGTCCGGTGGAGTTGTATCCCGGCCGGGTCCTGGCGCGCAACGACATGCTCAAGATGCTGGAGTTGATGCGCTACCGTCGCGCCGGTGGCGCGCCCACCCCGGGCAGCTACACCACCGACGGCAACACCCTGGTGATCCATACCCGTGGTTTCCGCGACAGCGACGGCGGCGAGCCGGCCCAGCGCATCCGCGTCACGCTCGGCGGCGGACAGATCAGCGCGCTGGACAGCAACGACGGCGATTCACTGGCCCGGCTGGAGCCGCTGCAAATCGGCAGCATCCACCCCGGCCACACCGAGGACCGGGTGTTCGTGCCCCTGGACCGGGTACCGCCGCTGCTGGTGCAGATGCTGCTGGCCACCGAGGACCGTGATTTCTATGAGCACCACGGGGTCTCGCCACGGGGGCTGGCCCGCGCCATGGTGGCCAACGTTAAAGCCGGCGGCCTGGTGCAGGGCGGCAGCACCCTGACCCAGCAGCTGGTGAAGAATTTCTGGCTCACGCAGGACCGCACTCTCGCCCGCAAGCTGGTGGAAATGCCGATGGCGGTGTTGCTGGAGCTGCACTACAGCAAAGAGCAGATCCTCGAGGCCTATCTTAACGAGGTGTACCTGGGCCAGGACGGCAAGCGCGCCATCCACGGCATGGGGCTGGGCGCCCAGTTCTATTTCGGGCGACCGCTGGAAGAGCTGGAGCCCCACCAGCTCGCCACCCTGGTGGCCCTGTTGAAGGGCCCCAGCTACTACGACCCGCGCCGTAATCCGGAGCGTTCCCTGGCGCGTCGCAACACGGTGCTCAAAGTGGCCCTGGAAGAGGGCGCGCTGAGCGATCAGGAGTACCGGCGTTTCCGCGAACGGGATCTGGAAGTGGTGCCGCGCGGCGCGTCGCCGCTGTACGCCTTCCCGGCGTTCATTGATCTGGTGCGCCGTCAGCTGGCCCGGGATTATCCGGCCGACGTGCTGGGCGAGGAGGGCCTGCGGATTCACTCCACCCTGGACGTGCTGGCGCAGCTGGCCTCCGAGAAGGCGCTCAGTGAGCACCTCAACAGCCTGGATGCTTCCGGCGACGCGCTCAACGGCGCGGTGGTGGTGGTGGCGCCGGCCCAGGGCGACGTGCTGGCGTTGGTGGGCAGCCGCGAGTCCCGCGCCCAGGGTTTCAACCGCGCCCTGGACGCCACCCGGCCGATGGGCTCGCTGGTCAAGCCGGTGGTGATGCTCACCGCGCTGCAGCAGCCCAAGCGCTACAGCCTGGCCACCCCGGTGGCGGACGAGCCGATCACCGTGCCGCTGACCACCGGCAAGAAGTGGACCCCGCAGAACTTCGACGGCGAATCCAAGGGCCCCATCCCGCTGGTCGACGCGTTGGCCTATTCACGCAACCAGGCCACCGTGCGCCTGGGCATGGACGTGGGGCCGGACGCGGTGGTCCGGACCCTGTCCCAGCTGGGCGTGAAAAAGACCGTTCCGGCCTACCCCAGTATTCTGCTCGGCAGCATCGGCATGACGCCCTTCGAGGTGGCGATGCTGTACCAGCCGCTCGCCACCGGCGGCTTCGCCACGCCGTTGCGTTCGATCACCGATGTGCTGGATAAGGACGGCGAGCCGCTGGCCCGCTATCCGGTGGACACCGAAGAGGTGATCGATTCCGGGCCGGCCTATCTGATTCAGTGGGGCATGCAGCAGGTGGTGGAGAAGGGCACCGCCCGTTCCGCCCGCTCGGTGCTGCCCGCCGACCTGAAAGTGGCCGGCAAGACCGGCACCAGTGATGAATACCGGGACGCCTGGTTCGCCGGCTTCTCCGGCAACCACCTGTCGGTGGTCTGGGTGGGCCGTGACAACAACGAAAACGCCCGTGTGACCGGCTCGTCCGGCGCGCTCCCGGTGTGGAGCCGGCTGATGGCCGGTCTGCCGCAGACCAGCCTGTCCCAGGTGCCGCCCCCGGGCGTGGAAGAGGTGTGGATGGATCCCTCCGGGGAGAAAACCAGTGGCAAAGGCTGTTCCGGGGCGCGGGAATACCCGATGCTGGAGGCCTCCATCCCGGAGCAAAGCGACGGTTGCGGTAACGCGACCCAGGTTAAGGAAGGAGTGGTGGAATGGTTCAAGGGCTGGTTCGACTAACGCTGCTGGCGGTGCTGTTGCTGTCCGGCTGCGCGGTGACGCCGCCGGCGGAGAAAGCGGAGCCGGTCACCGCCGACACCGAGTTGCAAGGGTCTCCGGCGATGGCGCTGCTGAGCCGCGCCGAGCAGGCCCGCGCCCAGGGCGAGACCGGCGCGGCCAGCCGCTACCTGGAACGGGCGCTGACCATGGCGCCCAACTCCTCGTGGCTGTACCGCGAGCTGGCGCTGCTGCGGCTGGAAGAGGGCGACGGCCATGCCGCCGAAGGCTTTGCCCAGCGCGCCCTGCGCCTGGCGCCGGACAACGACGACTACCGCGCCGAGCTGTGGGAGCTGGTGGCCGCCGCCCGCGCCGAGCAGGGCGACCGCAGCGGCGCCGATGAAGCGCGCGCGCGGGCCCAGGCCCTGCGGCAGCCGGACCGCGCATGACCCCGGCGGTAAAAATGGCGGAGGACGCCGGCGTCGATTTCCGGCTGCACCGCTACCAGCACGACCCTGGTGCCGAAAGCTACGGCCTGGAGGCCGCGGAGCTTCTGGATCTGGACCCGCGCCGCGTGTTCAAGACGCTGCTGGCGGTGGTCGACGACCAGCCACAGGTGGCCATGGTGCCGGTACACCTGAGTCTCGACCTGAAGGCGCTGGCCAAGACCGCCGGCGGCAAGAAAGCACGGATGGCCGACGCCGATCTGGCGCAGCGGATCACCGGCTATGTCCTGGGCGGCATCAGTCCGCTGGGTCAGAAACGCCGGTCGCCGCTGTGGCTGGATGAGAGCGCCCTGAGCTTCGATACCCTTTACATGAGTGCCGGACGGCGGGGTCTGGAAATCGAGATGGCCGCGGTGGATCTGTTGGCGCTGACCGCGGGCCAGTGTGCTGTTCTGGCTCGTTGACCCGGAGTTCCTTGGAAGATTCATCGCCAGGGCTGCTACGAAGCTCGGTTTGTGGGAGCTTGTGCCTTGCAAGCGAAAGGCCGGCTTTGCCGGCCGGCAGGATTCCAGAGACCTTGTTTGAGCTGCCGTTAGAGAGGGCTCTGGCATCCTGCCGGGAGCTTCGCTCCCTTTCGCGGGCAGGGCCCGCTCCCACAAGCTACCACCATGCTAGCCCGCTGAGCCCCATTAAAGCGTGTTGAACGCGTCCCGGGCGGCCTGGATGGTGGCGTCGATGTCGTCGTCGCTGTGGGTGATCGACACGAAGCCGGCTTCGAAGGCGCTGGGCGCCAGATAGACACCGCGGTCCAGCATGGCGTGGAAGAAGCCGTTGAAGCGCGGCTGGTCGCAGGCCATGACCTCGTCGAAGCGGCTGATGCGGGTCTGGTCGGTGAAGAACAGGCCGAACATGCCGCCCGCCTGCGTGGTGTGGAAGCCGACGCCGGCGCCCCGGGCGGCTTCGGCCAGCCCCGCGGTGAGCCGTTCGGTTTTCGCTTCCAGCTCTTCGTAGAAGCCGTCGCGGCGCAGCTGTTTCAGCGTCGCCAGGCCGGCCGCCATGGCCACCGGGTTACCGGACAGGGTGCCGGCCTGATAGACCGGGCCCAGCGGTGACAGCTTTTCCATGATTTCCCGTTTGCCGCCCAGCGCGCCCACCGGCATGCCGCCGCCGATGATCTTGCCCAGGGTGGTGAGGTCAGGGGTCACGCCGTAGCGGGCCTGGGCGCCGCCCCTGGCGACCCGGAAGCCGGTCATCACCTCGTCGAAAATCAGCACCGCGCCGTACTGGTCGCACTGCTCGCGCAGGGCTTCCAGAAAGCCCTGGGTGGGCGGCACGCAGTTCATGTTGCCGGCCACCGGCTCGACGATCACGGCGGCGATCTGGTCGCCCTGGGCCTTGAACACTTCGGCCAGGCCGCCGGCGTCGTTAAAGTTGAGGGTCAGGGTGTCGTCGGTGACTGCCTTGGGCACGCCCGGTGAGCTGGGGGTGCCCAGGGTCAGCGCGCCGGAGCCGGCTTTCACCAGCAGGCTGTCCACGTGGCCGTGGTAGCAACCCTCGAATTTGATCACCTTGTCGCGGCCGGTGTGGCCGCGCGCCAGGCGCAGCGCGCTCATCACCGCTTCGGTGCCGGAGTTGACCATGCGCACCATGTCCATGGACGGCACCATCTCGCAGACCAGGTCGGCCATGTCCACCTCGGCGGCGGTGGGGGCGCCGAAGCTGAGGCCGTCGGCCACCGCCTTGAGCACCGCTTCGCGCACTTCCTGGTTGTTGTGGCCGAGGATCATCGGCCCCCAGGAGCCGACGTAATCCACGTAGCGGTTGTCGTCCTCGTCGAACAGATAGGGGCCTTCCGCGTGGCGGAAGAACACCGGTGTGCCGCCCACGCCCTTAAAGGCGCGGACCGGGGAATTAACGCCACCGGGGATGTGTTTCTGGGCACGGCGGAACAGTTGTTCGGAATGCTTGCGACTCATTGGGACTCCTTGAAGGGGGGCGCCGGGAAGGCGGCGTGCAGCCGCCGGGCGGCGGCTTCCACGTCGGCGTCGTCGGCGTGGCCGAACAGGGCGTGGATAACGGCCACCAGGTCGGCGCCGGCCTCGATCAGTTGCCGGGCATTATGCGGATTCACTCCGCCGATCGCCACCAGCGGCAGGGAGAAGCGGCGGCGTGCTTCGCGTAGGGTGTCCAGGGACGCGGGCGGCGCGCCCGGCTTGGTGCGCGATTCGAAAAAGCGGCCCAGGGCGAGATAGTCGGCGCCCTCGTCGGCGGCTTTTTGCGCCAGATCAAGACGACCATGGCAGGACACGCCGATCAGCTTGTCGTCGCCGAGCAGCATGCGCGCGCGGCCGACCGCGCCGTCGCTCTGGCCCAGGTGCACGCCGTCGGCTTCCACTTCCGCCGCCAGGGCGGCGTCGTCGTTGACGATAAAGCGCGCGCCGTAGTCCTTGCACAGCAGGGCCAGCCGCGCGGCCCGGTGGCGGCGGGTGTCGGCGTCGGCGGGTTTGTCGCGGTACTGCAGCAGCGTGGCGCCGCCGCGCAGGGCCGCTTCGGCGGCGCTGAGCACGCGGTCGCCGGGCGTCAGCTGCGGATCGGTGATGGCGTAGAGGCCCTGCAGGGGCTGGCTCATGGTGTCAGGCTCCGGTCCGGTACGAACTGGCCGCCGCCGGGCTGCCAGGCGTGCTGCAGGGTGCGGTGCAGCCACGCCTGGGCGTCGCCGACGGCGTCTTCCAGGGGCAGGCCGCGGGCCAGCAGGCTGGCGATCGCCGAGGCCAGCGAGCAGCCGGAGCCGTGGTACACCTCCGGCAGGCGCGGCCATTCCCATTGGCGGTGGTGCTCGCCCTGGAACAGGTGGTTGGCGACCTGGTCGGTGTCGTCGTGGGTCCCGGTCACCAGCACCGCGCGGCCGCAGCGCCGGGTGAGCGCGGCGCCCGCCTCGGCCACCCCTGTTTCGCCGCTCAGTTGGCCGGCTTCGGGGAGGTTGGGCGTGAGCACGGTGGCCTGGGGGGCGACCCGGTCCATCAGGGCCTCGTTGAGGTCGCCCTGCGCCAGGCTGCCGCCGGACTCGGCGGCGAGCACCGGGTCCAGGACCACGGGCACGCCGGGCAGGCGGGCCAGCAGGCGGGCGATCCATTCCACCGTGGCCACCGAGCCGGTCATGCCGATCTTCACCGCCTGGAACTCATAATCGGCGAGCAGGGCGTCCGCCTGCTGTTCAAGAAGCTCCAGCGGGGTCAGTTGAAAGCTGCTGACCTTGCGGCTGTTTTGTACCGTCAGCGCGGTGATCAGCGTGCTGGCGAAGCCGCCGGTGCTTTGGATCGCCTCGATGTCGGCGTGGATGCCGGCGCCACCGGACGGGTCGTGGCCCGCGATGACAAGAATATTAGGTCTCATTGAATACGCTCAAAACGGTTTCACCACCGCCAGGATAACAATCGCCACCAGCAGTAACACCGGCACTTCGTTAAAGATACGGTAGAACTTGTCGCTCTTGGTGTTGGCGTCGGCGGCGAACTTCTTCAGGTAGGCCAGACAGACGTGATGGTAGCCGATCAGCAGTACCACCAGGGCGATCTTGGCGTGCAGCCAGCCCTGGGTTTTGTAGTAGTCCCAGTTCAGCGCCAGCATCCAGATGCCCAGCACCAGGGTGGCGATCATGGACGGGTTCATGATGCCCCGGTAGAGCTTGCGCTCCATGATCTTGAAGCGGTCGCGGCTGGTCTGGTCCTCGGCCATGGCGTGGTACACGAACAGGCGGGGCAGATAAAAGATCGCCGCGAACCAGCAAATCACGGCAATAAGATGGAACGCTTTCAGCCAGAGCATTGTAGGGTTCTCCCGGTACGCAGGGTGGTCGGGGGTGCACCGCGTTGGAGTGTCACCCGCTAGCCGCTGTATACTACAGCGCCTTGCTTGTATCGTCCCGCGCCGCCGAGGCCGCGGGGCGCTTCCGGACCCTGTTCCGCCACTCCCGGTGCCAGCCGCTGACGCCGATCTGACACAAAAGAGGATGCCGTGACCAAGCCACCGCGCGCCAGCCGCCTGCTGCGATACTATCTGTTTCGCACCCGGCGTCTGTCACGCCGGCAGCTGGGCACCCTCCAGGACTGGAAGATGCGGGTGGTGTTCTGGATCGGCGCGCTGATGGTCGGTCTGGTCACCGTGGGGTTCGCCTGGGTGGCGGAAATGTGCGCCGAGGCGTTCGCCGAGATGGAGCGGCACTCGTCGTTGTGGCCGGTGCTGATCACTCCGCTGGGGATGCTGGCGACCGTGTTCGTGATGCGCCGTACCGGCGCCGAGTCCCAGGGTAGCGGTATTCCCCAGGTACTGGTGGTGCTCAAGCAGCGCTACCACTGGCTGCGGCCCACCTTTCTGTCGTTCCGCGTTATCGTCATGAAGTTCGCGCTCACCTGCATGGGGCTGCTGTGCGGCGCCAGCATCGGCCGCGAGGGGCCCAGCGTTCATATGGGCGCGGCGATGATGTACTCGGTGGGGCAGGTCGGCCGCCTTCACCAGAAGTACGTGGACAACGCCCTGATCGTGGCCGGCGGCGCCGCCGGGGTGTCGGCGGCCTTCAACGCGCCGCTGGCGGGCATCGTGTTCGCGATCGAGGAGCTGTCCGGCTCGTTCGAACAGCGCACCAGCGGCACCCTGATTCTGGCGATTATCCTGTCCGGCGTGGTGGTGCTGGCGATCGCCGGGCATTACAGCTTTTTCGGCCATCCCCAGGGGGCGCTGGACATCACCCAGGACTGGCTCGCCATCGGCGTCACCGGTCTGGTGTGCGGCTTGCTGGGCGGGGCTTTCAGCCGTCTGCTGATCACCGGCAGCCGTTTTCTGGCGCCCTATGGCCGCAAGCACCCTTACCGGGTGGTGTTGCTGTGCGCGCTGGTGCTGGTGCTGCTGGGGCTGGTCACCGGCGGCATGACCTACGGCAGCGGCTATGAACAGGCGCGCCACCTGCTCAGCGGCGACGCCGACGGCGACTGGAGTTTCCCGCTCGCCAAGATGGCGGCCACCCTGGTGTCCTATTTCACCGGTATTCCCGGCGGGCTGTTTTCCCCCAGCCTGGCCGCCGGCGCCGGCGTCGGCAATGTGATCGGCGGGCTGTTTCCCGACTCCTCGGTGGTGGGCGTTACCCTGGTGGCGATGGCGGCCTTTCTGGCCGGGGTGATCCAGCGGCCGATCACCTCCTTCGTGATCGTCATGGAGCTCACCGGCAACCGCCACGACATTCTGTTGCCGCTGATGGCCGGCGCGTTCGTGGCGGCGGCGGTGGCCAAGCTGGTCTGGGTGCGCCCGCTTTACGACTCCCTGGCGGAACGGCTGCAGGAAGGCGAGGGCATGGCCCTGGACCGGGCGCGGGTGGTGAGCACCGAAAGCGGCCCGGCGGACGAGCGGGGCCGAGGCGGCGGCCAATGAAGTTGCCGCCCATGGCGGTGGTGCCTATCATGCGGGTCCTTTAGTGGAAAGTAGTAACGGGAGTAATGGTATGACCCAGGTCGACGCGGCGAACCCTTTGAAAGTCGGCATTGTCGGCGGCACCGGGTACACCGGTGTGGAGTTGCTGCGCCTGCTGGTGCGGCATCCGCTGGTGCGCCTGGAAACCATTACCTCGCGCAGCGAGCAGGGTCTGAAGGTCAGTGATCTGTACCCGACCCTGCGCGGCTACACCGACCTCAAGTTCGAGGAGCCGGACGTGGCCGCGCTGGCGGCCTGTGACGTGGTGTTCTTCGCCACGCCGCACAATGTCGCCATGCGGCTGGTGCCGGAGCTGCTGGCCGCCGGCACCCGGGTGGTGGACCTGTCGGCGGATTTCCGGCTTCGCGACGCCGGCGTCTGGAGCCAGTGGTACGGCGAGCCCCATGCCTGCCCGGAACTGCTGGATCAGGCGGTCTACGGCCTGCCGGAAGTGAACCGCGAACGCATTCGCGGTGCCCGGCTGGTGGCCTGCGCCGGCTGTTACCCCACCTCGATTCAGCTCGGCTACCTGCCGTTGCTGGAGCGCGGCTGGGTGCGCCCGGAACAACTGATCGCCAGTGCCGCCAGCGGCGCCAGCGGCGCCGGACGCGGCGCCAAGGTGCCGATGTTGCTGGCGGAGGCGTCGGAGAGCTTCAAGGCCTACGGCGCCGGCGGGCACCGGCATCTGCCGGAAATCGAGCAGGGCCTGGGTGACATCGCCGGCGGGCCGGTGTCGGTCACCTTCGTGCCGCATCTGGTGCCGATGGTGCGGGGCATCCATGCCAGCCTGTATGCCACCGTCAACGGCGACACCCCGGCGCTGGATCAGGTGCAGGCGGCCTTCGAGGCGCGCTACGCCGACGAACCCTTCGTCGACGTGATGCCCCAGGGCAGCCACCCGGAGACCCGTTTCGTGAAAGGCTCCAACCATTGCCGTCTGGCGATCCACCGGCCCGGGGACGGCGACGTCCTGGTGGTGTTGTCGGTGATCGATAACCTGGTCAAGGGCGCGTCCGGCCAGGCGATCCAATGCATGAACATCATGTTCGGCCTGGAAGAAACGGCCGGCATTGATCTCCCCGCGTTGCTGCCCTGATGGCGACGGGAAGCCGGCCCAGAGCGGGCGTCGACGATGTCATTCTGGTTCCGGTGAGCCCGTCGCACCGCCGGCGTACCCGCGTGCTGCTGACAGTCACCGCGCTGGTGGCGGTGATCGTGGCGTTTCTGGCGGGCTCCTGGCTGGGGCAGAGCGGTGCCCTGGACAGCAACATGAAAAACAGCGAGCTGCGCGCGGAATTACGCGACGCCCGCCAGGAATTACGCACCGTGCGCCACGATCTGGCCCGCTACCGGGCGGAGGTGGAGGTGGCCGATCAGGCCCGCGAGCAGTTGCGCCAGGAGATTCGCGGCCTGCGTGACCAGAGCGCGGAACTGGAAGAGGCGGTGGCGTTCTACAAGAACGTGATGTCCCCGGGGGCGTCCGACGCGCCCATGCAGGTGGAAAAGTTCGAGGTGAGCCCGGAGAACGGGGAGCGGCGCTTCCGTTACCGTTTGATACTGGTTCAGTCCGGTGATAACCGGGGATACTTGTCGGGCACGGTGAGCTTCGCGCTGAAAGGCTCCCGGGACGGCGAGCCGGTGACGCTGGATGGCGGTGAGCTGTTGGGGGAAAACAGCGATTTGCGATTCCGTTTCCGGTACTTCCAGGAGCTTTCCGGTACGCTGACGGTGCCCGAGGGCACGCGCATCGACGCTTTGGAGATGACCGCGACAGCCACCGCGCCGCGTCGCGCGGAGGTGGTTCAGAGCCTTCCTTGGTGATGGCGTATCGAATAATCAAGCAGGAGACGACAGGTGATTGGGCGAGACAAGAAGAGCACGGGTGGTCAGCAAAATTTCCGCGATCACACCCTGATCGCTCCCAGTGCCCGCATCGTGGGCGATATTGAGTTCAACGGGGGATTGCACGTTCAGGGCGAAGTGGACGGCAATATCACCGTCGGTGAAGACGGCGGCCAGCTGGTGATCGGCGAGAGCGGCGTGGTGCGTGGCGAGATCCGCGTGCCGAGAATCACCATCAACGGCCGGGTGGAAGGCGACGTGAACGCCACCGAGCATCTGGAACTGGCCAGCAAGGCGCAGGTGGAGGGCAATGTCTTCTACGTGATGATCGAGATGCTGATGGGCGCGCGGGTGAACGGCAAGCTGGTGCGTCTGGACGAAGAGCGCCGCAACCTGCCGGCGCCCGAGAAGCCCGGCGGCCGGCCGGATGCGGACCCTGCGGAGGCGGACGCCCGGCCCGAGAATACTTGACTGTAATAGTCGGGTACTGGACTATGGCGATGTGATAACGGCATTGAGTGACATGAGCGAATCCGGACCCATAATCCTGACCGAACGGGCCGCCGCCAAGGTGCGCGAGCTCCGTGACGACGAAGGCAACCCCGAGCTGAAACTGCGGGTGTACATCACCGGCGGCGGCTGCGCGGGGTTTTCCTACGGCTTCACCTTTGATGAAGCGGTGAACGAGGACGATACGGCGGTGGCCCGTGAAGACGTGACGCTGCTGGTGGACGCCATGAGCATCCAGTATCTGGACGGCTCCCAGGTGGACTACGAGCAGGGCCTGATGGGCTCGCGGTTTATCGTCAATAACCCCAACGCGGCCACCACCTGCGGCTGCGGTTCGTCGTTCTCGGTGTGAGTCGGCCCGGCGCTGTCATTTAACGGTCATTAAAGTATCAGAATATTGTCTTGAGCAGCATGGAGGCTGTAGGCATGACGATACAGAGACCTTCCATCCAGAAAATGACGGCCGCGGATACCCGCGCCATGTGCTGGTTGCTGGCCCAGCCCCGCGCCGCCAGCCGCGCCCGCATGGCCAGGGCCATCTCCCGGTTCGGTGACGGCCCCTTCTACGCGGCGCTGGTCGCGATGCTCTGGCTGGTCGACCCCGAGGACGGCACCCGCTTCGCCCTGGCGGCGGCGGTGGCCTACGGCCTGGAAGTGCCGGCCTTCATGGTGCTCAAGAACCTGATCAAACGCCCCAGACCCGCCGATTCCGAGATGGCGCTGTGCGCCTTTATCAAGCCCGCGGGCCGTTTCAGCTTCCCTTCCGGCCACACCGCTGCGGCCTTCGTGATGGCCACGCTGCTGGGTATCTTCTATCCGGTGGTGGCGACGCTGGCGCTGGCGTTCGCGCTGTTGGTGGGGTTGTCGCGGGTGCTGCTCGGCGTGCACTACCCGTCGGATATCGCCGCCGGCGCCTTGCTCGGCACCAGCTGCGCGATGATCGGCTCGCTCTTCGTATAATTCCCGCGATTCAAGGCAGGCTCAGATGGCCGAGCACCGCCGACCGGCCGGCCCCGGTCACTTGCGGTGCGTTGCCCGGCACCCGTTCCCAGAAGGCCCAGGCCAGCCAGGCGAAGGCGGCCGCTTCCACCCATTCCGGTGCGACACCGGCGTCTTCGGTGCTGCCCGCCGGCAGCCCGCAATGCCGGGCGAGCCGGTTGAGAAGATCCCGGTTATGCACGCCGCCGCCGCAGACCAGCAGGCGGTCGGCGTGGAACCCGCTGATCGCCTCGGCGACGGTGCGGGCGGTCAGCTCCGCGAGGGTGGCCTGCACGTCGCGCGGTGCCATGTCGGCACCCAGATGCGGGGCGAGCCAGTCCTGATGGAAGTACTCCCGGCCGGTGCTTTTGGGCGGCGGAAGGTGGAAATAGGGGTCGCCCAGCAGGCTGTCGAGCAGGGCTGGAATCACCTTGCCGCCGGCGGCCCAGTCGCCCCGCGGGTCGTAGTCGCCGCCCTGGTGCCGCTGGTGCCACTGGTCCAGCAGGGTATTGGCGGGGCCGGTGTCGAAACCGCCGATCAATGCGCCTTTGTCCAGCAGCGAGACGTTGGCGATGCCGCCCAGGTTGAGAACCACCCGGCGCTCGCGCGGATCACCGAAGGCGTGCTCGTGGAAGCGCGGCGCCAGGGGCGCGCCCTGGCCACCGAGCACCATGTCCTTGTTACGGAAATTGCTGACCACCGGCAGGCCGGATCGGACCGCCAGGGTATCCGGGCATCCGAGCTGCACGCTGAACCCGGCGTCGCCGGGGCGGTGGCGCACGGTCTGGCCGTGGCAGCCGATGGCGGTGACGGCGTCCGCCGGCACGTTCGCTTTGCTGAGCAGGGCGGCCACGGCGTCCGCATAGTGAGCGCCCAGGGCCCGGTGGCAGGCGCCGGCCCGGTCGATTTCATCGTCGCCGGGGCGGCACAGCCGCTGCAGGTCCGCGCGAAGGGCGCTGGGAAGGTCGCTGCCGTGGTGGGCCAGCACCCGGGTGCCGGCGTGGGTGACGCTGGCCAGGACGGCGTCCACGCCGTCCAGGCTGGTGCCGGTCATCAGACCGACGAACAGCGATTCAGAAGACATTGCTGCTGGCCAGGGTGGCGGCCTCGGCGAACATGGTCATTTGCGCCGCCAGACGGCTGCTCTGAAGACGGAACTGGGGCTTCTCGCTGCTGGCGATGCCGCTGGCCTTGGGCAGCGGTACGGTCTGCGGATTGCGGTGCACGCCGTCGATGCGGAACTCGTAATGCAGGTGCGGGCCGGTGGCCAGGCCGGAGGCGCCCACATAGCCGATGGTCTGGCTTTGATTCACCCGGCTGCCGACGCGAATGCCCTTGGCGAAGCCGCGCATGTGGGCGTACAGCGTGGAGTAGCGCTGGCCGTGCTTGAGAATCAGCACATTGCCATAGCCGCCTTTGACGCCGGCGAAGATCACCTTGCCCTTGCCGGCGGCTTTGATCGGGGTGCCGCTGGGGGCGGCGTAGTCGATGCCGTTGTGGGCGCGTACTTTGTTCAGAATCGGATGCTTGCGGCCGGTGCTGAAGCGCGAGCTGATGCGCGAGAAGGCCACCGGGGTGCGGATGAACTCCTTGCGCATGGAGTTGCCGTCGCTGTCGAAGTAGGACACGTCGCCGTCGCGGGTCTGGTAGCGGTAGGCGGTGAGGTGGCGGCCCTGGTTCCAGAATTCCGCGGCGATGATTTCGCCTTCGCCGACCTTCTCGCCGTCCAGATACAGCTCCTCGTAGAGCACCCGGAAGCGGTCGCCGTTGCGGATGTCGAGCACGAAGTCGATGTCCCAGCCGAAGATGTTGGCCAGCTGCATGGTCAGGTTGTCGCTCATGCCCGCGGCGTGGCCGGCCAGGAACAGGGAGTTGTCGATGGTGGCCTCGGCGAAGCGGGTGCGGCGCTGATATTCGCGCACCACGTTCTCCACCCGCCAGTTGCCGTCTTCCAGGGTGGCTTCCACGGTCTCCACCCGGGACGGGCTGTAGCGCAGCGAGGTCAGCTCGCCGGCTTCGTCCACGGAAATATTCAGGGAATCGCCGGGGCGGATGGTGGCCAGCTCGGCCAGGCGCTCGTCACCGGTAACCAGGCGGTGCACCTGCGCCGCGCTGACGCCGCGCGACTGCAGCAGCCCGGACAGGGTGTCGCCGGACGCCACGGTGATCTTGATCCATTGCTCCTCGTCGGGCGTCTCCGCCGGCGCGCGGACGTCGGCGACCGGCTGGGCACTTTCCTGGCGGACCAGTTCCTCGCTGGCCGACGGCTTGGGCAGCTCCAGCGTCTGCAGACGTTCCGGGCGGGATTCTCCGGATTCCGGGGTCAGGGCGATCAACCCCACCGTGATCACCAGCGCCCCGGAGAGGATCAGATGGGTGCGGGGGAAACGGCGCGCGGCACGGCCGAGGGCGGATAATTTAATACTCATGCTTTTACTACGCTCTGAGGTGCGCCGCCGAGGGCGTTCATTTAGTTGCAGCAAAGATACCCGCCTTCTACAACCCGCTTCAAGTGCTACAATGGCGCGCTTTTCAGGGTGAGATGTGGTCGGCGGGTTGGCGTTTGAGACCGGTGCCGCCGGGGCAAGTTCCTAAAACAGGCTGGGTCCGGCCATTCCCGGGCCGTGAATGAGGTGATGATGATCAAGGTGGACGAACAGCTGGCGCTGCTGCGCCGTGGCGCGGATGAGATCATTCAGGAAGACGAATTGCGCGAGCGCATCGCCAGCGGCCGCCCTTTGAGAGTCAAGGCGGGCTTTGATCCCACCGCCCCGGATCTGCACCTGGGTCATACGGTTCTGATCAACAAGCTGCGCCAGTTCCAGGAACTGGGCCACCATGTGATGTTCCTGATCGGCGACTTCACCGGCATGATCGGTGACCCCACCGGCAAGAGCGCCACGCGCCCGCCGCTCACCCCCGAAGAGATAGAGCGCAACGCGGAAACCTATAAAGAGCAGGTGTTCAAGATCCTGGACCCGGAAAAGACCGAGGTGGTGTTCAACTCCACCTGGATGAATCAGGTGAGCGCCGCCGGCATGATCAAGCTGGCCAGCCAGTACACGGTGGCGCGCATGCTCGAGCGCGACGACTTCGACAAGCGCTACCGGGCCAATCAGCCGATCGCGGTGCACGAGTTCCTGTATCCGCTGGTGCAGGGCTACGATTCGGTGGCCATGGAGGCGGATGTGGAGCTGGGCGGCACCGATCAGAAGTTCAACCTGCTGATGGGGCGCACCCTGCAGAAGGCCTACGGGCAGGCGCCGCAGATCTGCCTGACCATGCCGATTCTGGAGGGGCTGGACGGGGTCCAGAAGATGTCCAAGTCGCTGAAGAATTATGTCGGCGTTAACGACGCCCCCGGGGAGATGTACCGCAAGCTGCTGTCGATCCCCGACGATATGACCTGGCGCTACTATGAATTGCTCAGTGGTCTCTCCAATGAGGCTCTGGAAGAGCGCAAGGCGGAAGCGGCGCGGCTGGGCAGCCCGCAGGAGGCCAAAAAAGCGTTCGCGTTGGAGATGGTGACCCGCTTCCACGGCGAGGCGGCCGCCCAGGCGGCGCCTTCCTCGGCGGGCAATCTGACCTCCCTGGGGGCGATACCCGACAACGTCCCGGAAGTGGAGGTGGTCCTGGAGGAGGGCGACGAGGTGCACGTGGTGCCGTTGCTCCGCCTTGCCGGTCTGGCCCAGAATGGTAAAGCCGCTAAGGACGTGTTCGGGCGGGGCGCGGTCTACGTGGACGGCCAGCAGCTCACCGAGGAGCGCACCTTCGTCCGTGGCGAAAGCGCGGTGATCCAGGCGGGCAAGAAGAAGATCGCGCGGGTCACGATTCGCTAGCAATCGGGCCCTAAGGCCTGGATTTGAATGAAAATTGGCCGACCACAAAGAATTTCGAGGAATCCGCCAAAAAAGGTTTGACAGGAAAGGCCCGATCCGTAGAATGCGCATTCCTCGACGGGGCGACATCAACAACGCCGACCCCGCAGCTCTTTAACAATCAGGCAAGCAAACGTGTGGGACCTGTTTGGAGTAGGTATCTCAAAAAGATATCGGCTTTGAACAAGTCAACCTAGTTGAATTTGTTTCGAGCTGAGCATGATTTAAGTGCGCAGGC